>NZ_QAYX01000018.1:300000-387775 GCF_003054705.1 Opitutus sp. ER46 | reverse complement strand
GGAAGAAAAGACAGGCTATCTGCTACAACGAACTTGAAACCACATGCCCGCCTTTCGCGGTTCTCTTCCGATTCTGCGGACGCGGCCCCACCCACGTCCGCAGTTGATCGCGGTCAAGGCGCAGGTCCCGGGCTCCGGCTACGCTGTCGGCGTAATCAAACCCATGAGTTCCTCTGTTCCTACTACCGACAGCACCCGGTTCGACGTCCGCGAGATCCCCTGCCGCATCAAGCACGGCCAGATCTTTCAGCGCTGGTTCGACCTTCCGGTCGGCGGCCACTTTGTCCTCGTGAACGATCACGATCCGGTGCCGCTGTACTACCAGTTCGCCGCCCAGTTCCCCGGCGCGTTCAACTGGGAGTACCAGCTCCGCGGACCTGAAGAGTTCCAGGTCCGCATCACCAAGCTCGCGCCGGTCAACCGGCCCGACGAGCCCACCCCGGCCTGCCCCGGCTCGCATGACGACGAGCACGAGACGGCCGCTGCCGGTGACGTCGTCGAGGTCGACGCCCGCGGACTCGAGCCACCGGAGCCGCTGATGCGCATCCTCGCCGCGATGGAAACGCTCACCGCCGGTCGCAAGCTCCGCGCCATCACCGATCGCGAGCCGTGTCACCTTTTCGGCGAGGCGAAGCAGCGCGGCTTCCGCCACGAGAGCAGCGCCCAGCCCAACGGCAGTTGGGTCACGGTGCTCGAACGCGCCTAACACCGCCCGCCCTTCCCGCATACCCAGCCCGGGAGTCGCACCGGCCCACACCGCCGGTCCTCCCGGGCTCACTTTCTCCCTCGCCTGTGAGTGAGCCACGTCAGCGCTGACTGGAGCTAGGCCGCACCACCGACCGCCTCCCCGATCGACCGCTTTGCGTCCCTCCGTTCGGCCCCACTTTCACTCTCACTCCGAAGGCCACTTTGACGGTTTCTCCTCCTCCTCGTCCCGGCGGTTCCTGGCTGGCCTCCCAAGGCCGGCTGCCGCTCGCCTTCATGGGCCTCGGCCTGGCGTGGTTCGCCGCGGCCGTCCTCGCGACCGCGTGGGCTCCCCAGCAGCTGATCACGCCGCACATCGCGCCGAGCGTGATCGCGCTCACGCACGCCTGGGTGCTCGGGTTCTTCGTCACTATCGCCGTGGGCGCGATCTACCAACTCGCGCCGGTCGCGCTCAGCACCACGCTCTGGAGCGAACGCGGCGGCTGGTGGCACTTCGCGCTCCACGCCGCCGCCGTGCCGGTGATGGTGTACGCCTTCTGGCACTGGAACCTGCCCCTGCTCGGCGCCGCCGGCAGCTTCGTCGTCGCCGGCGTGCTGCTCTTCGCCGGCAACACGCTCGTCACCATCGTGCGCTCCGGGAAACGCGACGCCGTCGCCTGGTCGCTCATCCTCGCGACGCTCTGGCTCGTCCTCACCGTGACCGCCGGCCTCGCGCTCGTCGCCAACCGGCTCTGGCACCTCTGGCCCACCGACCCGCTGCCGCTCCTGCGCGCGCACGCCCACCTCGGGCTCGCCGGTTTCTTCCTCACGCTCCTCCAGGGCGTCACCTTCCGCCTCGTGCCGATGTTCACGCTCGGTGACGTCCCCCACTGGCGTCCGGTGCGCATCGGACTCTGGCTCTCCCAGCTCGGCCTCCTCGGACTCGCGCCCGCCCTTGCCTGGCATGTCGGCTACGCGTCGGCCGTGTTCGGCATGGCGATCGTCGCGGGGCTCGTGTTCTCCGGCATCGCGCTGCGGCAGACGTTCGCCACGCGCAAGAAGCGCCACCTCGACGTCGGCCTGCAGGCCCTCGTGCGCGGCATGATCGGGCTCGGCCTCGCGAGCGTCGCCGGCATCTGGCTCGTGTGGCCGACCACCGCCGCCGGATCGGCGCCCGGCGGTTTCAGCGCCAACGTGTATGGCGTGCTCGTGCTGCTCGGCGGACTCCTCCCGGCGATCGCGGGCATGATGAACAAGATCGTGCCCTTCCTGACGTGGATGCGCGCGTACGGACCGAAAGTCGGCCGGATGCCGACGCCCCCCGCGAGCGCGCTGGCCAACTCCCGGTTGGAGGCCTGGGGCCTCGGCCTCCAGGGCCTCGCGCTCCTCCCGCTCCTCGTCGGTACCTGGCTCGTTGAACCGCTCTGGCTCCGCCTCGGCACGCTCCTCCTCGCCCTCGGCACGGCGCTCTTCCTCGCGAACCAACTCCTCGTCCTAAAACACCTCTTCCGCCCACAACCGCCCACGCCTGCGAAGCCCAAGAGCCCACCTAAGCCGTAGTCCGCCAAGGCCGATTCAACCGCGAAAGTCGCGAACACCCGCGAAAACAGGTCCGCAAGGACGCTCATTCAGCCGAAAGAACCACCCCACGCCCGCAGTCCCGCCCTTTCACCCGTCCGACCCACTTTCACTCTCACCCTCACTTTCACTGCGCAGCCACTCTCACTTTCACTCCGGCTGGCCACTCTCACTTTCACTGCGAAGCCCTCTTTCACTTTTCCTCCCTCACTCCTCCGCTCCCTCGCACTCCGTCCCCTCACTCCCTTACTCCCTCATTCCCTCACTCCCTTAACCGATGCCTGACTCCAAAACCGTCTGGAACGCCCTCGCTCAGATCCCCGACCCCGAGTTCGGGGTGAACCTCGTCGACCTCGGTCTGATCTACAGCGTCGAGTGCGCGGACAACGGCGATGTGGCCGTCGTGATGACGCTCACCACGCCCACGTGTCCCTCGGGCTCCTGGATGTACGAAGGCGTGAAGACCGCGGTGGAGCAGCTCCCCGGCGTCGGCGCGGTGAAAGTCGACCTCGTCTTCGAGCCCCGCTGGACCACCGACATGCTCAGCGACGCCGCCCGCCAACAACTCGGCACCCCGCGCGAGTGAGGCGCCTAATCGAAACGGGCCGTTCTGTGACGGCGTGACGGCCACTCCTTTGAATGACGTTCGTCTCCTGATCGAATCCTCTGCGCTCTCCGCGCCCTCCTGTTCACCCCTGCCTTTTTTTGGTGCCTCTTGGCGCCTCTTCGTGGCCAACCCTGGCTTGTTCGAACTCCGTCCTATCCTGTCTCCATCCGAGTTATCTGAGATTAAAAACCTCCGTCTCCCACGCGCCCGGCCTCAAAGATCTGTGGCTCGTTTTGCGCCTCTTGCTCCTTTTTGCGGCCCAATCCCTGCCTTGGAAGTCCGCGCTCCGTCGTGCGTCGTCGCGGTCCGTGACCGATCTGTCGCCCAACGGCGGCGGCGCCCGATTTGGCGGCGGCCCCGCCTCCGTAACCTCAGTCGCCCGCTTCTTCGCTAGCCTCGTTGCTGGCCAGGACGCCTTCGAAGGTAACCATCGCCACACCCAGCGCCGTCACGCCGGCCACGATCGTCGCCGCGCCCGGGTCGATCACCGCCTGCACCAGGTTGCCGTTGCGGATCTGGTAGGTCGTGTACAGCAGCGCCAGCGTCTCGAACGCCGCGATCAGGTTCAGCACCTGGTCCCCCCACGTCGGCTTCGCCCGGACCACGTAGCGACGGTGCGCCAAATACGCGGCAGCAGCACTGGTCGTGCAGAACAGGAGGAAAAACGGACTGTGGAGGATCGTAGCCATGGGCCGGACGGAAGCGGAAAGGTTAAAGCCTATCATTCGGCACGCCTGCGCGGCTGTGCATCCGTTGAGAGGATTTGTGCACCGGTTGACGTCGCACCGCGCCCCCGCTGCCCACTGCGGCTCCCAGGCTCCAAACACCCCGCCCCCCCGAGATAACACGCCAAATCTGGCGTATTACGTGCGATAACACGCCAGATTTGGCGTGTTATCTCCCGATTGGGCCGCGGCCCGCCGAAGGAACGGGAGGCTCGGTTCCTCGGTTGGCCATTCTTCCGCCATGCGGCGCAAGTAGCTCTTTTCCAGCGCCTTGATTTCCTGGCAAACACCCACAGCCGGTGATTCCCGGCTGGGCTGATTCACGGACTTCTGACTACCGGCCTCGGCCAGAACGAGAACGGGGGCTCGGGCTATGAAGAGGCCGGCGCGCCCTTGATCCCTCCGGGCAGGACACGGAGTCGCCGGAGGAAGGGCACGGAGCGACGACCCGGCCGGTCTTCCTCCGTGTCCTCCTCCGGCCTCCGTAAGCTCTGTGACAAAAATGAAAACGAGGGTCGGTTGGGCCGCCGCCGATTCAAGCCCCCCGCCGCCGGCCGCTAGAAGTTCCAACTCGTCCGGAGCCCCGCCACGAACGCGGTCTCTCGCCGGCCGGAGCCCGGGTTCACCGCCGGCGCAAAGAGCCACTGTGCGTCGGCTTGCAACGCCAGCCGGGACGTCAGGTGCGCGCAGTAGGTCAGCTCGAGCGCCGTCTCCGTGCGCGCGAGGCCGTTCAGCGCCTGAAAACTCCGGCCAAAGCGCGTCACCGCCACCGCGATGCCCGCCACATCGTCGGCGCGCCCGGGCAGCGGACCAAACCAGTTGAACCCCGCGTCGCCGTAGGTCGTCACCGCGCTCCGGTCGCATTGCGGGCTCACGCCGAAGCGTCCAAACGCCCCCAGCTTCGGCGCGCCGTCCCCGGCCGCAACCAGCACCACGTCCTGCACGAGGTACACGCTGTGGAGCCCGCGCACCTCCGTGTCGTCGCGTCCCGCCACCCCCGCCTCAAAGTCGTCGAACTGCCCGGTGTGCGCCGCCACGCCCACGCGAGTCGTCCAGCCTCGCCCCGCCAACCGGTACGCCCAGCGCAATTCCGAATACAACGCCACCCCCGCCTCGCTGAGCGCGTCGTAGGTGAACCCGATGTTGTCGGCATCGTCCGGTCCCGGTCCGCCGTGGTACACCCCGGTCTGCCACGCGACGGTCGGACTCGGATGGTACTCGAACCACACCCCGGGCGCCGCCGCCGGATAGATTGCCCACGCCACGCCATGTCGCGACCGTGCGCCGAGCGGCGTGCCGGTCTGCGTCGCCAGCGGACCGAAGGCCGCGTTGGTGAAAAGCCCGGTGTAGTCCGACGCCATGAAATCGTCGTCCAGCGCGAGCTGTCCGACCTTCAACGCCCAATGCCCACCCGGCCCGGTGTGCCGGTAGTGCAGGTTGTACACGCGCACGTGATCCGCCGCGTGGTAGTTGCTCACCGGATGAAAAGCGCCCGTGCGGGCGGCGAACGTGTTCTCACCGTGCTGGTTCGCTACTCCGTTGACCTCCGCGACAAGCGTCCCGCCCGCAGGTCCGCCCCACGCCGGCCCGTCGAGTTCCACCGCCAACCCCAGAAACGCGTTCCACGCCCCGCCTGTCGCCTGACCGCCGCGGACGACCTGCCAGCCTTCTGCGGCCACGCAGAGCGACGTCCGCGCCGCCTTGTCCGGTGACGCCAATAACGGTCCCGCCAGCTCCGCCGTCAGTTGCCCAAACGCCAGCGGCACCCCGAGCGCGAGCAGCGGGGCAACGATGATCGAGCGACAGCGCAGGGTCATGCGAATGCAGGGATAGCGAGAGGGAAATAACGGGTGCTTACCCGCGTGAACGGCGCACCGTCCGCACGTCTTAACGTCTTTCAAGCTCGGGTTCTACGAACCGGCGTAGCCCGCCCGGGGGCTCCCCCCGGGGCTCTTTCTCGTTCTCGTTCTCGAACCCTCTGTCCCCCCGCCAGCCGATGCGGCCCAACCCGGACCACAGTCGGAGAGAACGAGTAAGAGAAAGAGAACGAGAAAGAGTGGCAGGGGGTGTGCCCCCCCTGGGGCGCGCGAACGCCCCGCGACAGCCGGGGTCCATCCGCCGCATGAGCGAACATGCCGGACAGACCACCTCCCTCTGGATGCAAACCGCCAGCCGCCCGGAGTTCACGGAGTTGTCCGCCCCTGCCGCCGCCGACGTCTGCATCGTCGGCGCCGGGATTTCCGGACTCACCACCGCCTACTTCCTCACGCGCGCCGGGCGCTCCGTGATCGTGCTCGACGACGGCCCGATTGTTTCCGGCGAGACCGAACGCACCACCGCCCACCTCTCCTTCGCCCTCGACGACCGCTACACCGAGCTCGAACGCATCCACGGCGCCGCGAACGCCCGCCTCGCCGCCGAGAGTCACCTCAACGCCATCGGCTTCATCGAGCGGATCATCCGCGAGGAGGCGATCGACTGCGATTTTACCCGCCTCGACGGCTACCTCTTCAATGCGCCCGACATGCCGGCCGACCTGCTCGACCAGGAACTCGAGGCCGCCCACCGCGCCGGGTTGTCCGAAGTCGAACTCGTGGAACGCGCCCCGCTCGTGTCCTTCAACACCGGGCCCGCGCTGCTGTTTCCGCACCAGGGACAATTCCATCCGCTTAAATACCTCGGCGCCATGGCCCGTGCGATCGTGCGCGAGGGCGGTCAGATCTACGCCCACACCCACGCGGCCGAAATCGAGGGCGGCAAGGACGCCCACGTCCGCACCGCCGACGGCCATCGCATCGCCTGCGGCAGCGTCGTCGTGGCGACCAACAGTCCGGTGAACGACCGCTTCGCGATCCACACCAAGCAGGCGCCCTACCGCACCTACGTCGTCGGCTTCACCGTCCCCGTCGGCACCGTCCCGCAAGTCCTGTATTGGGATACCGGTGACCCGTACCACTACGTGCGCCTCCAGCCCGCGGCGCCCGGGGATCCTTATCCCGCGCGCGACATCCTCGTCGTCGGCGGCGAGGATCATAAAACCGGCCAGGCCGAGGATCCCGCGCAGCGGTTCGCCCGGCTCGAGGAGTGGACCCGCCACCGTTTTCCGATGGTGCAGGAGGTCCGCCACCGCTGGTCCGGCCAGGTGATGGAGCCGTTGGACGGCCTTGCCTTCATCGGCCGCAACCCGATGGACGCCGACAACGTGTACATCGCGACGGGCGACTCGGGGCACGGCATGACGCACGGCACCATCGCCGGCCGGCTCATCTCCGACCTCATCCTCGGCCGCGAGAACCGCTGGGCCGATCTCTACAGCCCTTCCCGCGTCCCGACCGGCGCCACCCGGGAGTTTTTGCGCGAGAACGCCAACGTCGCCGCGCAATACCTCGACTGGCTCACCGCCGGCGAAGCGGAGAGGAACCTCCTCATCCCGCCGGGCAAAGGCGCCATCGTGCGGCACGGCCTGACCAAGGTGGCGGTGTACCGCGACCCCGACGGGACGTACCACGAATGCTCCGCGGTCTGTCCCCACCTGCGCGCGATCGTCGACTGGAACGACGTCGAAAAGACCTGGGATTGTCCCGCCCACGGCTCGCGCTTCGACGCCCTCGGCCACGTCCTCAACGGCCCCGCCAACGAGGATCTCCGCCCGCTCGCCCTGAACCACGAGCGGGCGAGAGAATGAGAGATCGAGGGGTGACTCCCCACATTCGCTCCCACTCCCAAGGCTTTCTTGTTTTAGCCACAGAGCTCACGGAGGACGGAGGAGCACACTGAGGAAAACCAGCCGATACGGATCCTGGCTCTTTGCCCCTCCTCCGATCTCTGTGACCTCTGTGTCCTGCTCGGCGGAATTGAAGGCGCGCCTGCTCCAAGCCGGCGCCCGAGGGCGCCGGGGATCGCCCCCACCTCAGTTTTCGCGCCGCGAAAACTGCCGCAGTACCCGAATCGCTCCGCCAACCGTCTTCCAGAGTACCTCGGATCTCTCGCTCATTTCCGACCTTCAGCTTTTCAGTTCTTCCGCCCTTCAGTTCTTCAGCCCTTTAGTTTCTCGGCCCTTTCTCCCGCGCATGCGCCCCCTCCTCCTTCTTCTTCTCGCCGCGCTCCTTCCGTTCTCACTCCAGGCGGCGGACGCCCCCTCCTCCACCCCCGCGGCTACCGGCAAGCCGAACATCGTCTTCATCCTCGCCGATGATCTCGGCTACGGGGACATCGGGGTACACGGCCAAAAGCAGATCCAAACCCCGCACATCGATCGCCTGGCGCGCGAGGGCATGCGGTTCACGCAGTTCTATAGCGGCGCGCCGGTCTGCGCCCCTGCGCGCAACACGCTCATGACCGGCCAGCACACCGGCCACACCCCGTTTCGCGGCAACGCGAAGATCAACCTTCCCGCCGCCGACACCACGGTCGCCGAACTGCTCAAGGGAGCAGGCTATGCCACTGGGCTTATGGGCAAATGGGGACTCGGGAACGCCGGCTCCGACGCCACGCCCAATCGCCGCGGTTTCGATGCCTTCTTCGGCTACATCGACCAGTCGGCCGCGCACAACTACTACCCCACGTACCTCTATCGAAACGACGCGCGCATCCCGCTACGCAATGTCGTGCCCAACCCCGGTCCCTACGACGTGGGCGTTGCCACCAAGAAGGTCGATTACAGCGCGGATCTGATCGGCAACGAGGCCCTGGCGTTCATCCGGGCGCACCGCGATCGCCCCTTCTTCCTCTATTTCGCGCCCACGCTCCCCCACGCCAACAACGAGGCCAAGCCCGACGGCATGGAGGTGCCCGACTACGGTCCCTACGCGACGAAACCCTGGCCGAATCCTCAAAAGGGCTTCGCCGCCATGGTCACGCGCCTCGACGATCAGGTCGGCCGAATCCTCGCCGAACTGCAGCGGCTCAACCTCGATCAAAACACGATCGTGTTCTTCTCCTCCGACAACGGCCCGCACGACGAGGGCGGCCAGGATCCGGCGTTCTTCAATTCGGGCGGAGGCTTCCGCGGCAAGAAGCGCGACATGTACGAAGGCGGTATCCGCGTACCACTGATCGCGCGCTGGCCGGGTCGCGTGCCAGCCGGAGTCACCTCGGACCACGTCGGCTACTTTCCGGACTTTCTGCCCACGGCCAGCGAGCTGGCCGGGCTCGGCGGCGCGCCCCGCCGTGACGGCCTGAGCATCCTGCCGACGCTCCTCGGCCAGCCGGCCCGGCAGACGCAGCACGATTACCTCTACTGGGAATTCTACGAGAATGCCCGCACCTCACAGGCACTCCGCTTCGGCAACTGGAAGGCGATCCGCCGTCCGATCCACACCGGCCCGATCGAACTCTACGACCTCACCCGCGATCCCGCCGAACAGCACGACCTCGCCGCGGACAACCCCGGCGTCGTCGCCCAGGCCGAGCGCCTGTTCAAAGCGGCCCACACCCCTAGTCCCGAGTGGCCGCGGGGGGTGAGGAAGTGAATCTTTCTCTTCCTCATACTCTTCCTCTTTCTCTCGAGGGATTGAGGGATTGAGGGATTGAGGGATTGAGGGATTGAGGGCACGCCGCCCCTTTCATAGCCGCCTCCCCGTTCTCGTTCTCGTTCTCGTTCTCGTTCTCGTTCTCGTTCTCGTTCTCGTTCTCGTTCTGTCTCGTCACGGAGCTCACGGAGGCCGAAGGAGGACACAGAGGAAAACCAGCCGAGGTTTTGCTCCGTGCCCTCATCCGATCTCGGTGACCTCCGTGTTCCGCCTGGAGGGATTGAAGCCCGTCCCACTTAGCGGCTCACATTCACTCTCACTCTCACTCTCACTTTCACTCCGAAGGCGTTCTCGTCACGGAGCTCACGGAGGCCGGAGGAGGACACGGAGGAAAACCGGCCCTATGCGAATCTTCCCTCCGTGCCCCTCCTCCGATCTCTGTGACCTCCGTGTCCTGCTCGGCGGAATTGAAGGCGCGCCTGCTCCAAGCCGGCGCCCGAGGGCGCGGGGATCGCCCCCACCTCAGTTTTCGCGTGGCGAAAACTGCGCGAAAACCTGAACGCCGAAGGCGGACCACTGCCGGCTCGGGCGGCGGGAGAAGCGCACCGCGCCGCCGAGGTGCGTCATGTTCGGCGCGAGCAGAGCGGCCCGGTGCGGCGGTGAGGTCATCCACGCCGCCACCAGCCGCGCCGCTAGTTCCCCCGCCCGGACCGGCTGGCCGTCGGGACTCGCGGGCAACGCCGCCGCGTTCTCACTGCAATCCTGCGGGTAAACCCCACGGCGCCGCACGCGGGCCAGCGGGTTTGCCTGATCCGAGAGCTGCGATTCATGCCCGACTACGAGCCGCAACGAAATCAGCGAGGCCTGGTCATCGGCTGCCGCATCGAGCCGCGGGTGCGGCCGGAGCGTCTGCAGTCCGTGCTCCCGGCGCACGCGGTTCGTCTCGGTCAGCAGCGCCGCCGCGAAATCCGCCGCCGTCGTCCCGGGCTGCACCGGAGGCGACGCGGGCGTTGACTCCGACTCCGGGTTTGCCCCCGCCCGCCCCACTCCGCTGCCGAGCACAAGCACGAACAACACGAGCGCCAGGGTGCGGAGCAGCGGGACCATGGGGCGCAAGAAAACGAATCCCCACTCCGCCGGCAAGCGGCGCGCCGGGTTGTTCGGCGACAAAGTTTCTATGCGCGGTGACTAGCTATGCGCATAACCGCCATCCTCGCTCACGCCGACGAGCTCCGGTACAAACTGGGCATGGGTCTGAACCGCTCCCGCCTTCTCCCCGTCGCCCTCCTGCTTGCGCTCGCCAGCCCCTGCGTCCGCGCGGCCGATGTGCCCGTCGCCCACAGCTGGATCGCCAACGCGTCCGTCCTCACTCCGCTCACCTCCCCCGGCGATAGCTTCACCCTCGGCTTCGTGGTCGGCGGCGGCGCCGGCGAGAAACAGCTCCTCGTGCGCGGCGTCGGTCCCGCCCTCGCCCGTTTCAACGTTCCCGCGCCGCTCGCCGACCCCCAACTCGAGTTCTACGCCAGCAGCACCCTCGTCGCCGCCAACGACAACTGGGCCGGCGCCGAGGCCATCACCAAGGCCGGCAACTCGCTCGGCGCGTTTCCCTTCCTGAGCGCCGACGCCCGCGATGCCGCGCTCCTCGTCCGCACCTCCGGCGGGCTCAACTCCGCCCGCATCAGCGCCGCCGACGCCGGCACCGGGCCCGCGCTCGGCGAGGTGTACGACACCACGCCACCCGACGCCTTCACCCCTGCGACCTCGCGGCTGGTCAACGTGTCGGTCCTGAAGCGCATCACGACCGACCTCACCCTCGGCTTCGTCATCGGCGGCAACGCCCCCAAGCGCGTGCTCATCCGCGCCATCGGCCCCACGCTCGCGGTCGCCCCCTTCAACCTCGGCGACACTCTCCCCAACCCTCGGCTCACGCTCTACGGCGCCGGCCCGACCTTCATCGACGCCAATGACGACTGGGGCGACACCGCCCAGCTCACCGAGGCCTTCGCCCGCACCGGCGCCTACGGGCTGCCCGCCCGCTCCCGTGACGCCGCGCTGATCGCCCGCCTCGAGCCCGGCAACTACTCCGCGGTCGTGCAGGATGTCTCCCGCGACACCGCCGGGCTCGTGCTCGTCGAGGTGTACGAACTCCCCGACGACCTCACCGCCAGCCCCGACGCCAAGCCGTTCACCATCGCCGTGCTGCCCGACACCCAGTACTACAGCGAGCCCTCCTCCACCCGGAACGGTGAGGTCGTGATGTTCACCGACCAGACCGACTGGCTCCAGCGGCACCACGTCAGCCACAACCTCGCGTACATCGCCCACGTCGGCGACATCGTCGACGACGGTGATGTTGGCGGGGCCGTCCCCGCCGCGACCCAGTGGGCCAACGCCGTCAACGCCCTCTCCCGGCTCGAGACCCCCGTGAGCCTCCCGTTCGGCCTCGCCGTCGGCAACCACGACCAGGAGCCCAATGGCGACCCCGACGGCACCTCGACGCTCTTCAACCGCCACTTCGGCGTGAGCCATTTCGAGGGTCGCCCGTATTACGGTGGGCACTACGGCGACAACAATGAGAACCACTACGACCTCTTCTCGGCCGCCGGGCAGGACTACCTGGCGCTGTACTTCGAATACGACGCCGCCAACGCGCACCCCGAGGTGATCACGTGGGCCAGCGAGGTGCTCGCCGCGTATCCGAACCGCCGCGCGATCCTGGTGACGCACTACCTCGCGTCGGCCGGCGGCGACTACCGCGGGTTCGGCGCGCAGGGCAAACGGCTGTACCAGGCGCTCGGCGCGCACGACAACGTGTTCCTCGCCTTCGGCGGCCACGTCGACGGCGCCCCGACCTTCCGCCGCGACCCGAGCGGCCCCTACGGGCGCAACCGGCTGACGAGCTTCGTGGCCAACTACCAGTTCGATCCGCTCGGCGGCGCCGGCTTCATGCGGCTGTACACGCTCGCGCCCGACTACGGCAGCCTCACCTGCCGCACGTATTCGCCCTATCTCGACGAGGACAAAACCGACTACTTGAACGCGTTCACGCAATCGCTCGCGCCGCGCGGGCCCGCCGAGGAGTCGGTCGTGGTGCGGTCCGACGACCGGCTCGTGGTCGCGGCCGTGCTCTCGCGCATCAGCGCGCGGGATACGCCGGGCCGCGCCACGGTCGCGGTGGCGTTCCAGACCACGGCGCGCAGCAACCAGTGGACGGACTGGATCGCGCTGCCTGGCCCAACCGGGCTGCACCACGTGCACGCCGTAAACCTCGGCGAGGATCGCGTGGCCGTGTTCGCCATCGGGCAGGCGGACGATGCCTGGGTACGCTGGCAGGAAAGCGCCGGCGCGGAAGGCACGTGGGCTGGCTGGCAGTCGATTCCCGGCACGCCGCGACAGACCGACGGCTCGAAAGCGCTCAGCTACGTGAAGGGCGTCCGGCTGACCGACGGCCGGCTCGCCGCGGTCGGCTGGACCGACGGCGGCGGGGTGTACTACGCCTTGCAGGTGGGAGTCGGCGGCAACTTCGGCGCGTGGACCGCCCTCGGCGGGACGGGTTTCCGCCAGGGCGACGTCGTGCGCCGGCCCGACGGCGGGCTGGCGGTGGTCGCGGTCGACGACGGCGGCGCGGTGAAGATCGCGCAGCAGGCCTCCGACGGCACCTGGTCGGGATGGGCTACGCTCCCGGCCGGCACCCGGCTGTTCTCCCAGGTTTCGCTGGTCGCGCGCGCGGATAGTTCGCTCACCGTTTTCGCCACGCGCGTCGAGGCGCCGAGCCAGGCGGTTTACGTCAGCACGCTCGCCGCAGGCGGCCAGGTTTGGAGCACCTTTGCGAGCATCGCCGCGTCGATGACCGGCTTCGCGCGGGTGAATCCCGTGCTGCGGCCGGATGGACGCATCGCCCTCTTCGCCACGCGGGAGCACGGCGTTGCCGCGCACAGCCTGGAGTCGGCGACGCCCGGTGAATTCGGCGCGTGGCAGGAGCTCGGCGTCAGGGACCGCTTCGAAATCGGCTCCGTCTGCGGCGCCGTGCTCAGCGACAACGCCCTCGCCCTCCTCTCCCACGGCGCCGCCACCCTCGAGTACTACACGTACCAGGCGACTCTCGACGGCCCGTGGCTCACCACCGGCGGCCTGCCTGTCGCGTGGACGCGGTAGCTCGCCGCCACTGCATCCAGCCGGGACTCGCACAACATCGGCATCGTCGCGCCGATCGCAGTGATCTCCGGCCTGCTCTCAAAACACCTGACCTTCGGGCCGCTCCTTCGCCGTTGCGGTTCTGCGCCGCCAGCGGTCACGCATCTGGTCAGTCCACTTTCACTCTCACTTTCACTCTCACTCGGTGGCGGCGGTGTCGCCACCGAGCCACCGTTACAGGCTGACGAGGTCCTTGAGGTCCTGCATCGGCATCCCGCCGACCATGCCGTGATTCACGAAGAAGGCCGAGTGCTTGGCTCCGGCGAGGCCGGCCGTGTTCGGCAGGATGAACACCACCGCCAGGTCGCTGATTCTCATCGCCGCATTTTTCGCGTCGCGCGGGTGTGGGCTCACCACATCCGTGCCGACCTCGGGCGGCAGGTCCGGCCCAACGTGACGCCAGACTTCAGTGACGATAAACCGCGTCTGCGAGCCGCTGGTGTCCACGCGCGTCAGGTACACGCCGCTCGCCCTGAGCGCGCACTCCTCGAGCGTCATCATCATCGCGTTCTTCTCCGGCAGCGGCGCGGCGGCGGTGCCGGCAAGCACCTTGTCGTGCAGCCACTTTTCCGGCAGTTGTTTCGGGCCCACCCGGCTGTTGATGATTGGGAGGGTCCGCGTGACGCGGCCCAGGCGCTCATGCGGCCCGATGACGATCAGGCTGATTTCGCCTCGGCCGGGATACCACTCGCCCGTCAGGCGGAAAACCTCCCCCGGCTGCGGCATGGCGCCGAGCACGGGGTCATGACGCCAGACCTCGGTGATCACGTAGCGCACGCGTCCATGGTCATTCTCGACGCGGGCGCGATAGACGGCATTGGCTCCGATGATGTCGTCGCCGTCCTGCTTGCGCGGGCTCGTCGTGGTGCATGCCAGTAGCGCCAGCACGCAGGGGATCAGCGCCAGAAAGCGGAGCGCGGATTTCATGGGCGCCGAGCCTGCAAGAGCGTTGCGCAATGGCAAATCCGGAAGCGCGGGCGTCACCGGAGCCCGACTTTCACCGGTTCCTGACACGGCACAGTGGGAAAGTGACTAGCCGCCCGGCGTCCGCTGGGCTAGTGTTCGGCCGTGATGAAACTGCTGCGCTGCGTTCCGGTCCTGCTGCTGCCCGCGCTCGGGCTGCAGGCGGCCTCCGGTCCCGCGCTGGTCGGCAAGGCGACAACCTCGGTCGACGGCCGCGCGATCTTCACCATGGCGCCGCCCACGGACACGTTCCCCGTGGGCACCGGCACCGTTTACCTCGTGGCGCGCAACGGCGACATCTCGCAGCTTTGGCGCACGCACGGCTGGTACGCCGCGGAGGTGTTCCTCACCAATGACGGCGAGTTCCTGGTGCGGCTGGGCGGCTCGCCGGACCACACCACTCAGGGCGCCGCGCCTCTCGCGGTCGCCTTCTATCGGCGTGGGCGGCTGCTCAAACAGTACACTGTCGAGGATCTGGTGCGGGACCCCAAGAACGTCGCCGCGCTCAGCTCGGCCGACGGCTGGCGTGCCGATCGCGACCGCAGCGGGCCGGTGCGCGCGCCCGCGCCCGCGCTCCACCTCGAACGCGAGTTTCACGTCACCACGATCGACGGCACTTTCTACCGGTTCGACGTCACCACGGGCGCCATCATCGAGGCCCGACCCGCGCTGCCGCCCCGCGAGGGCTGGGCGACGCCGCGTGACATCGACCGGCTGTGCCTCGCCACCCTCTTGGTCGAACTCCCGGCGCCGCTCGCCGAGATCGACGGCCTGCTCGGGCTGCCGCCAGGAACGCGCAAACCGGTCGGCCCCACCGCCGATGAGGACGTCCAGCAGGCCGAGCTCACCTCGCCCAACGATCCCAAGGGGCATTACGCGCTGCGCCTCACGCTCACGCGTCAGCCCACACCGAGCGTCACGTCCGTGGCGTTGATCTACGTGACGCCCGAGGGCTACCGGTTCGCGTACCAGCCGTCGGACCGCATCACGCGGGCCCTGCCCGCCTGGAGAGCCGAGCTGCGCGAGAAGCGCCGCACGCCGTACGAACAGAGCGAGGCCGTCCTCCAGGAGATCAAAGGGTTGAAGGACTAATCCTGGTTGGAAGGTTGCAGGTTAGAAGGTTGCAGGTTGGAACCTGCCAACCTGTTAACCTTCAACCTTCAACTTTTCCCGAGGTTTCGAGCATCTCGCGCACAAAGTACCGCTGGCGCGCGCGGACGACCTGGTAGGTGCGGCCGACGTACTCGCCGATCAGGCCGATGCCAATCATCGCCACGCTGAGCAGGAAGAAGAGGATCGCGAACAGGGTGAATACGCCGAAGGTCTCGCGATCGAGGTTGAATGCGAAGCGGCGGATCAACAGCAGGACCACGAGCGCCAGGCTGCCCAGCGAACTGAGGCCCGCGAACATCGTGAAGTATTGCAGCGGCGCCAGGGAGAAGCCCGTGATCAGGTCGAAGTTCAACCGGACCAGCCCGTAGAACGAATAGTTGGATACGCCCGCGTGCCGCTCCTCATGCTTCACGCCCACCTCGGCCGGGTTGCCCGAGAAGCTGTACGCCAGGGCCGGAATGAAGGTGTTGATCGCCCCGCTGCGCACGATCGCGTCGATGATCTGCCGGCTGTAGGCGCGCAGCATGCAGCCCTGGTCGGTCATCTCGATGCTCGTCGTCTTCTCGCGCACGTAGTTGATCAGCCGCGACGCGTACTTGCGGAAGAAAGAGTCCTGCCGGTGGAGACGGAAACCGCCGACGTAGTCGTGTCCGGCGTCGATTTTTTCGAGGAGCTTCGGAATCTCCTCGGGCGGATTCTGCAAGTCGGCGTCGAGGGTCACGATCACCGCGCCGCGCACGCGCTCGAATGCCGCCATGATGGCCATGTGCTGGCCGTAGTTGGCGTTGAAATCGATCACGCGCGTCACGTCGGGCCGGCGCGCATGCTGTTCGCGCAGGAGCGCGAGCGAGCGGTCGGCGCTGCCGTCGTTGGTGAAGATCACCTCGTAGCGGCGGCCGAGCGCATCGAGCACCGGATACAGGCGGGTGAAGAGCGTCGGCAGGTTCAGTTCCTCGTTGTAAACGGGGATGACGATCGAGAGGTCGAGCTGCGGGGAGTCACTCATCGGCGGCAGGAGCTGGAGTTGCCGGGGCGCGTCACGCGGGGCGGCCCGGGCGGAGAACGCGCATGAGCGTCTGCACGACGCGCGTCACATCGGCCGGCGTCATCGCCGGGAAAAGCGGAAGCGTGAGAATGGTGCGGCAGACGCGCTCGGCGAGCGGCAGGTCGCCTTCCTTCCAGCCGAGCCGGCGGTACACGGCAAAGAGGTGGATCGCCGGGTAGTGCACCCCGGTGCCGATCCCCGCCTCGTGCATCCGGCTCATCACCTCGGCGCGGCGGAGCGCGCCGGAACCGTCGGGCAGCGTCACCTGGAACATATGCCAGTTGGTCTGGCTGAAGTCGCGCGGCGGCAGCCCGAGGCCCAGCTCGGCGGCGCCGGCGGCGTCCAACGCCGCGAAGTACGCACGCGCCAGCTCGGTCCGGCGGGTGTTGAACTCCACCAGGTGCGGGAGCTGGCCGAGCCCGACGCGCGCCGCGACATCGGTCAGGTTGAATTTCCCGCCCACGACATCGACCTCCATGCCGTCGAAGCCCGAGCGCACCACGCCCTGCAGCCGGTACTGCTCGGCGAGTTTCGCCTCCTGGTCGTTGTTCAGGACCAGCGCGCCGCCCTCGATCGTGGTGACGTTCTTGTTGGGATGAAAACTGAACGAGACGAAGTCGCCGGCGGCGCCAATCGGCCGCCCACGCCAGTTCGCGCCAAAGGACTGCGCCGCGTCCTCGACAACGCGCAGCCCGTGCTTACGGACGATCGCGTACAGCCGGTCGCGGTCCACCGGCAACCCGGCCAGGTCGACCGGGATGATCGCGCGCGTCGCCGGCGTGATCGCAGCCTCGATCCGCTCGAGGTCGATGTTGCGCGTGACCGGGTCGATATCGACAAACACGGGGCGCGCGCCGACCTCGAGAATGACATTGCTCGTCGCCACCCAGGAGAGCGGCGTGGTGATGACCTCATGGCCCGGGCCGACACCGGCGATGCGCAGCGCGATCTCCATCGTGCAGGTGCCGGAGTTGAACGCCCGCACCGGCCGGCCGCCGCAGTGCTCGGACAGCTTCGCCTCCAGCGCCTTCACGTTCGGCCCGGAGGTGATCCAGCCGGAACGCAGGACCTCGGCGACGCCCGCAATGGTGGCATCGTCGATCGTGGGCCGGGTCATCGGCAGGTAGGGCTGCGCGGCCGTGGCGGCTGCGGGCTGGCCGGAGGGAGACTGGGAGCTGGCGGACATCAGGGATGGTTGCTGAAGAGGTAATGGCGCCGCGTTTCGCCGAGCAAATGATAACGGAACGTCGGATCGGTGAAGAGCGTGACCTGGCCGTCGGCCCGGCGATCGAGATCACGGCGGCGCGCCACCGCAAACACCCGCTGCGGGCCGTCCCACAGCCGGCGGAACGTCGCCTCGTCCATGAACCGGCCACTCGCTTGCGCCCCCGCATCCTCGTTGAGCTGGAGTTCGCCCTGGAACGCGACGACGTCGACCACCCGATCGGCGTAGAAGGTGAAGTCGTGGAAGAACTCGTGGTAGTGGACGACGCGGTCCCCGGGCTGGGCTCGCGCCTTCACGATCAGCGCGAGCGCCTTGGTGCCGGGCTTGATGGAATCGGGCAGATTGCCGAACGACAGCACCAGGTAGAATGCCAGCATCGTGGCGGCGACGACGCCAAACGCTGCGCGCGCGCCGCGCCGGAGCCCGAGCCAGACGCAGGCGCCGGCCCCGAGGAGGAGCGTGGCGGCGGCGGCGAACGCCGTCGGGCGCAAGCCGCGGGCGAGTTCCTCGGCGAGGTCTGCCACCTTGGGCTGCGTCACCGCCAGGATCACCAGCACGGCGAGCGTCGCGGCCACCGCGGCAAACAGCCAGGTACCGCCGCGAACCGGAGCGTCGTCGGCGCGCTCGAAACGGGAGCCGATCCAGCGCCCGAAGATCACCGCCAGAGCCGGAAACACGGGGAGGATGTAGGGCGGCAGCTTGGAGCTGGAGACCGAGAAGAAGAGGAAGATGAAGCCGAACCAGGTGACGAAGAACCAGCGGTCGGCGTGCTCGGCGCGCCGTTTCCACCCGCCGGCGAACCACGCGCGCACCGCCGGCCAAAGAAAGCCGACCCACGGGAACAGGCCCACGAGGATGATCGGAATGAAGTACCACGGCGGCCCCTCGCGGCTCGCGGCCGGGGTCAGGAAGCGCTCGAAGTGCTCGTACACGATGTAGCGCTGCACCCAGGTCTCGTTGCGCAGCGCCGCGAGGATGTGCCACGGCAGCGCCACCGCCAGGAACAGCGCGACGCCGCTCGGCAGGTACAGCGGACGCAGGTAGCGCCACTGATTGAAGATCAGCAGCCAGCAGAACATCACCGCCCCCGTGACCATGAAGCCGATCATGCCCTTGGTCAGCGTCGCCAGCGCCGCACTGATATAGAGTCCGTAGAAGAACCAACGGCGCGCGCCCCCACCCCAGCCCGCCGACACCGGCGTGCGGACCGCCAGGATGAAGCAGAACAACGTGGCGCTCATCAGGACCGACACGCTCATGTCCAGGAAGAGCGAGCGCCCCATGATGTAGTAGAAGAGCGATGTCCCCAGGACGACCGCCGCCGCGATCCCCGGCCAGCGTCCGTACAGCCGGCGGGTGGCGGCATAGGTCAGCAGCACGCCGCCGAGCGCGAACAACGCCGGCGCGACGCGCGCCACCCACTCGCCATCGCCAAAGAGGCTCAGCCCGACCGCCGTGACCCAGTACACCAGCGGCGGCTTTTCGAAGTAGTTCACGCCATTCAGGCGCGGGGTGACCCAATCGCCGCTAACCACCATTTCGCGCGCGATTTCGGCATAGCGCCCCTCGTCGGGATTCGCCAGGGGCGAGGTTCCCAGCCGGAAAAAGAACAGGATCGCGAACGCCACCGTGAGACACAGCAGGTCGCGGCGCCAGTAACCGGGCGCCACCGGAGTTGGGGCAGGAGCAGCCATGAGTAGCCCGAAGAGCGTGCCGCCCCCCGCCCCGGCATCAACCCTCCTTTGCCCCCCGCAAAATCGTTCTCGTTCTCCCAAGTCTGTCCCTGCCCCGGGTCCCTCCCGATGGTCTTTCTCTTCCTCTTACTCTTCCTCTTTCTCCCCGGCGTTTGCTTCCGTTCTCGGCCGGCTGCCGCCGCCCGGGAGAGTAAGAGAAAGAGGAAGAGCAAGAGAAAGATCGGAAAACCCTCCCGCGAGTATCCGGACATTATCCCCGAGTATCTGGACATTATCCCACTTCCTACTCCCTATCAGTCCTTTATAATTGCAGTCCTCGTTCCCTCCCACTCCTGCCCCTGCCGTCCTGGCGTCTCCTACTCTACCTCCAAGCCTCGATTTCCGTTCCTGCAGGCGTACTCGTCCCGTGCTCCTCCCCGCCCCATCGTCGACGACGAGGGATCCGCCCCCCCCTTCAGTTTTCAGTTTTCGCTGCCGCGAAAACTGAAAACTGAAGATTGGGCGTGCGCCCGGCGGAGGATCGCGGCCAGATTGGCGCCCGGTATGGCGAGCGGCAAAAACTTCACGTTCATCTGCGGCCAGGACGACTATCTCGTGGGTCGCCAGGGGAAGGAGCGCTTCGAGGCGCTCGTCGCTAGCGAGGGCGCGGATGAGTTCTCCCGTGAGATCATCAACGGCTTCGCCGCCAACGTCGGCGAGGTGGAGACTGCCGTGAACCAGTTCCGCAACTCGGTCCAGACGGTCTCGATGTTCGGCACCAAACGCATCGTCTGGCTGAAGGACGTGAACTTCCTCGCCGACTCCGTCACCGGTCGCGCCGAGAGCACGCTGAAGCTGGTCGATGACCTGCAGGCGATCCTCCAGGGGGTGAACCCCGCCGAAACCGCGGTCCTCGTCACCGCCGCGCCCGTCGACCGGCGGCGCTCGTTTCCCAAGTGGGTCGAAAAGAACGCCGACTTCACGCTGGTCGGTGGCGATACCGACAACGCCAGCGAGGCGCTGGCCGAGGTGGCCCGCAACGAGGCGAAAGCGCTCGGCACCAGTTTCGGGCCGGGCGCGCTCGAGCTGATGCTCGCCAAGGTCGGCGCCAACACCCGGCTGATCGTCGAGGAAACACAGAAACTCGCCACCTACGCCGGCGACGGCCCGATCGAGGAGGCGTTCGTCGCCGACCTCACGCCCAACGTCGCCGAGGGCGATTTCTTCGAGGCCGCCGAGGCGTTTTTCAGCGGCGACCTCAAGTGGACCCTCGCCGCACTCAACCGGCACTTCTTCAGCGGCGGCGACGCCCGCCCGATCATCAGCGCCCTCCAGAACCGCAACCGGATTCTCCTGCAGGTCCGCGCGCTCGTAGACGCCGGCGACGTGCGGGTCGGCCAGCGCGGCATCGACGGCCTGCAGCGCGCCGCGAGCACGTACGCCAGCCGGTTCGTCGGCTCGACCGAGAAGAGCTCGTACAACGTCTTCACCCAGAACCCCTGGTACCTCGGCAAACTCGCCGGCAGCGCGAAGCTCCCGAGCCTGCGCCGCCTCATCGACAACCAGCAGGAGTTCATCCGCGCCTTCGAGGAGATCATCAGCCGCTCCGACGAGCAGGAGGAAGTGCTGCGCGAGATGTCGGTCCGCTGCCTCAGCGCCTGAGCCAGCGCAGGGCGGGCAACGTCGCGGCCGCCCCACCCCGGGCCCGTTCGCGCCCACTCTGACGCGCCCGCTGCGTCACCGTGTGTTTTTCCGTTCGCCATCGCCGGAGGGGCCTTCTTATTCAGCCAGCTTCCCGTGAACGAGCCGACTTCTACCCCTTCCATTCCGAACGTTCTCGCCGAGCGCTACGCGTCGGCCGCGATGAAGGACATCTGGTCGCAACAGGGCCGCATCGCCCTCGAGCGCGACTTCTGGATCGCCGTGATGAAGGCCCAGCGCGATCTGGGCGTGCCGATTCCCGCCGAGGCGGTGAAGGACTACGAACGGGTGAAGGGCCAGATCGACCTCGCCTCGATCGCGAAACGCGAGCGCGTGACGCTGCACGACGTAAAGGCCCGCATCGAGGAGTTCTCCGACCTCGCCAAGCGCCAGTTTATCCACCTCGGGCTCACGAGCCGCGACCTCACGGAGAACGTCGAGCAGCTGCAGATCCTCCGCTCGCTGAAGCTGGTGCATTTCAAGGCGGCCGCCGCGCTGCTGGCGCTGGCAAAGCAGGCCGAGTTGAACCGCGACCTGATGATCACGGGCCGCACGCACAACGTGCCCGCGCAGCCCACGACCCTGGGCAAGCGCCTCGCGATGTTTGGCGAGGAACTGCTCAGTGCCTTCACCCGCCTCGAGGAGCTGCTCAACCGGTACCCGGTGCGCGGGCTCAAGGGCGCGGTCGGCACCCAGCTCGACCAGCTCACGTTGCTCGGCGGCGACAACGGCAAGGTCGACCAGCTCGAGTCGCGCGTGCTGAAGCATCTCGGTTTCCGCGCCTCGCTGTCCGCCGTCGGCCAGGTTTACCCGCGAAGCCTCGATTTCGAAGTCGTCACCGTGTTGCACCAGCTCGGCGCCGCGATGGCGAGCTGCGCGACCACGCTGCGCCTCATGGCGGGCGCGGGCCTGCTCACCGAGGGTTTCCAGGAGGGCCAGGTCGGCTCCTCGGCGATGCCGCACAAGGTGAACGCGCGAAACTGCGAACGCATCTGCGGCTTCGGCACCA
This sequence comes from Opitutus sp. ER46, assembly GCF_003054705.1. NCBI lineage: Bacteria > Pseudomonadati > Verrucomicrobiota > Opitutia > Opitutales > Opitutaceae > Opitutus > Opitutus sp. ER46. The sequence continues at coordinate 365,787 of NZ_QAYX01000018.1, read as the reverse complement.
TCCTCGGCGGGTTTGTCGCCATGACCACGGGGCTCTCCGGCCACCAGTGGAACGAAGGCGACGTGTCCTGCTCGGTGGTGCGCCGTGTGGCGCTGCCGGATTCCTTCTTCGCCATCGATGGCGCGCTCGAGACTTTCATCACCGTGATGCGGCAGATGGAGGTGTTCTCGGCCGCGATCGCGGCGGAGAACGAGCGCAACCTCCCCTTCCTCGCCACCACGACCATCCTCATGGAGGCCGTGAAGCGCGGCGCGGGTCGCGAAACCGCGCACGAAGCCATCAAGGAACACGCCCTCGCCGCCGCGAAGGCGCTCCGTTCCGGCAGCGGCGACGCCGACCTGCTCGCCCGGCTCGCGGGCGATCGCCGGATCGGCCTCGGCAAGAAGACGCTGCAGGCGATCCTTTCGGAAAACGTCCGTTTCGTCGGCGCGGCGCCACACCAGGTGGACGCGTTTCTCGCCGAGGTGCATCCCCTCGCCCGCAAGCATCGCGGCGCGGCGGATTACCAGCCGGCCCGGTTGCTCTGACCGGCGCGCGCCGCGCGTTTTTACGTTTCGCGCGGCACCAAAACCGCCGGGGCGTTTGCTCCGCCCGACACCCTGATCTTTCCTTCGGGGAAATTTGAGTTTGCCACCGCTCTCCACGGCGCGCTTCTTTGCCCGTTCACTTTCGCTAAACCTAATCCCTTCCTCTGCCATGGCTGAACTCGTAGGAAATGTTTTGGTGGGTCAATCCGGTGGCCCGACCTCCGTCATCAACGCCAGCGTTGCGGGCATCGTCGCGGAGGCGCTCAACCATGAGTGCATCGAGGAAATCTACGGCGCCATGAACGGCGTGCTCGGGATCCTCCAGGAGGACTTCATCGATCTCGCGGCGGAGTCGCAGCAGCAGATCCGCGCCCTCCGGCATACCCCCGGCGCCGCCCTCGGCACGTGCCGCTACAAGCTCAAGAAGCAGCAGGATTTCGAGCGCGTGCTCGAGGTCTTCAAGGCGCACAACATCCGCTATTTCTTCTACATCGGCGGCAACGACTCGCAGGACACCGCCGACAAGATCTCGAAGCTCGCCCAGGAGCAGAATTACGAGCTCCGCGTCATCGGCGTGCCGAAGACGATCGATAACGACCTGCCCATCACCGACCACACCCCCGGCTACGCCAGCGCGGTGAAGTACGTGACCACGGCCGTGCGCGAAGTCGCCTGCGATAACGAGGCCATGGGCCAGGGCGATCTCGTCTCCATCATCGAGGTCATGGGCCGCAGCGCGGGCTGGATTGCCGCCGGCGCCGCCCTCGCCAAGCGCCGCGATCACCCGCACGATCCGCCGCACCTGATTCTCCTCCCCGAGATCCCCTTCGCCCAGGAGAAGGTTCTCGAGGACGTCCGCCGCGTGCTCAAGCGCGAGAAGTACTGCCTGATCGTCGTCGCCGAAGGCCTCGTCGATTCCGATGGCAACTACCTCGCCGCCGAGGGCGCGAAGGATGCTTTCGGTCACGCCCAGCTGGGCGGCGCGGGTGACGCGCTGGCCGAGATCATCGGCACCAACATTCCCGGCACCAAGGTGCGCGTCGCGAAGCCCGGCCTCCTGCAGCGCTGTGCCGCACACGCCGCCTCGAAGACCGACTCCGACGAGGCGTTCCTCGCCGGCGAGGCCGCCGTCGAGGCCGCCATCAACGGCGAAACCGACAAGATGGTCACGCTGGTCCGCGGCGACACCGACCACTACACCTGCGAGACGGGCCTGGCGCCGCTGGCCGACGTCGCGAACTCGGTGAAGAAGCTGCCCCGCGAGTGGATCAACGAGGACAACATCTCGATGAACTTCCACTTCCTGCGTTATGCGCAGCCCCTCATCCAGGGTGAAGTTCCGGTGCCCTACGAGAACGGCACGCCGACGTTTGCCCGCCTCGACAAGGTGCGGATCGACAAGCAGCTCCCCGCTTACGAGCTGTAAGAAGCCAAAGCTGAAGAAACGAAAGCCGAAGGCTGAATTTCCCGGGCTGAACCTCACCGAGGTTCAGCCTTTTTTATTTTCGAAGGCTGACGCAGCGAAGGCTGAAGAAACGAACGCTGAAGGCTGAATCAGAAGGCAGCCGCTCGAGAACAGGCCAGGGGAACTGGGATTCTTCGGTCACGTTCTGCACGTGAACGAATCACATTACAGAACTTCAGCATTCGTTCTTTCAGCCTTCTCTTCCCGTCACGGAAACAGCCACTGCTGCTTCCAACCGTCGGCGTCGCGGGTGAACACCCGGCGGTCGTGATGGCGGAACGCGCGCGACTGCCAGAATTCGATGCTCTCCGGCACCACCCGCCAGCCGGACCAGTATGGTGGACGCGGCACCGTCCCGAGTGGGAATCGCAAACCGACGGCCGCGACCGCCTGCTCGAGGACGAAGCGTCCCGCGATCGGCTGCGTCTGCCGCGAGGCCCAGGCGCCCAGCTGGCTCAACCGCGGGCGGGTGGCGTAATAGGCATCCGCCTCCGCGTCGCTCACTGCCTCCACGCGACCATGAATGCGCACCTGCCGCTCGAGTTTCGGCCAGTGAAAGCAGAGTTCCGCCTGGGGATTGGCGCGCAGGGCGTTGGATTTCGGGCTCTCCAGGTTGGTGTAGAACACGAAGCCGCGCTCGTCGGCGTGCTTGAGCAGTACCATGCGGACCGAGGGACGGCCCGCGGCGTCCGCCGTGGCGACAGCCATCGCCGTGGGATCGAAGGGCTCGTTGGCCTTCGCCTCGGCAAACCATTCCTGAAACAGCGTCAGCGGAGCAGGATCAGCCATGCGCGGGATCATGCGCGGGCGCCGGCCGGCGAGTGAAGGGGAAAGTGGCGCGCGGTTGGCGGGGCGCACGATTCGGAGTTTCCCTCTCCCCCGCCCTCGTTTTCACTCTGCCGCTCACGCCATGCGCCACGACGACACCATCGCCGCCCTCGCCACGCCCGCCGGCACCGCGGCCGTCGCGTTGCTGCGTATGAGCGGTCCCGATACACGGGACATCGTCACGGCGCTCGTCGGCGCGCTGCCGCCGGCGCGGCGGGCCCGTTATCTCGACTACCGTACCCTCGACGGCTCGGTGCTGGACGACGTGCTCCTCACGTTTTTCGCCGGGCCCCACTCCTACACGGGCGAGGATGCGGCGGAGATCTCGTGCCACGGCAACCCCTACCTCGCGCAACGTCTCCTCGAGGACCTGTTCGCCCGCGGTTGCCGCGCGGCCACTCCCGGCGAGTTCACGCAGCGGGCGTTCCTGAACGGCCGGATGGATCTGAGTCAGGCGGAGGCGGTGATGGATGTCATCCACGCACGCAGCGAACGGGCGCTGGCGGCCGCTCACCGTCAGTTGCGCGGCGATCTGGGACGGCGGATGCAGGGGTTGGTCGACCGGCTCCTCGTCGTGCTGGCGAGAGTCGAAGCCTACATCGATTTCCCGGACGAGGATCTGCCAATAGAGGACAAGGCGCTGATATTGAAAGGGTTGAACGAGCTCGCAACCGAGACGGAGCAGTTGCTGGCCACCAGTCACTACGGCGAGTTGCTCCGCGATGGCATCAAGACCGTCATCATTGGCGCGCCGAATGTCGGAAAGAGCAGCCTTTTGAACCGGTTGGTGGGGCACGAGCGGGCACTCGTCAGCCCGGAGCCGGGCACCACGCGCGACTTCATTGAGGAGAGGCTCATCCTCGGTCCGCACTGCCTCCGGGTGGTGGACACCGCCGGGCTGAACCCCTCGCCTGCCCCGCTTGAGCGGCTCGGTATGGCTAAGACGCTGGAACGGGCGGACCTTGCCGACCTGTTTCTCGTGATGCTCGATGCGACCGCGCACTCCCCCAGCCTGCCCGCCGAAGTTGCGGCTAGGGTCAGCGCGGCGAACTGCGTCGTCGTGATGAACAAGGCCGATCTGTTGCCCGATCCCACCCCGCCGGTCTGGGCTCGCGAGGGCAGGTTCACCGTGTGCATCGTCTCCGCGCTGACCGGCAGTGGCCTCCCTCGGTTAGCCCAAGCCGTTGTTGATAAATGTGATACATTTAGTTCGCTTGTCGGGGAGGACGGCATTGCCATCAGCGCGCGCCATGCGAAGGCGCTCCAGGAGGCGAAATCCAGCCTGGCTGCTGCGCGGGAGAAGCTGGAGCAGCAAGGCCCGGTGGAGTTGCTGGCCAGCGACCTGAGGACCGTCCTCGCAAGCTACGGGGAGATCATTGGCAAGGTGGACAACGAGCGGATGCTGGATCAGCTCTTCGCGACGTTCTGCATCGGCAAATGACGGTTGGGCGCGAGCCGACCGGACGACACCCTCTTCAGCGACTTTGAATACGAGCGATACTTGTTTTGACGTGATTGTCTGCGGGGCCGGTCATGCCGGCGTGGAAGCTGCGTTGGCGGCGGCGCGGATGGACGCCTCCACCCTGCTCGTCACGGGCAACATCGACACGATTGCCCAGATGAGCTGCAACCCCGCCATTGGCGGTCAGGCCAAGGGTCAGATTGTGCGGGAGATCGACGCCCTCGGCGGTGAGATGGCCATCAACACCGACGTCACCGGCATTCAGTTCCGCCTCCTTAATGAATCGAAGGGACCGGCCGTGCAGTCCCCTCGCGCCCAGTGCGACAAGAAGGCGTACCAGTTCCGCCTCAAGCATACGCTGGAGCTCCACCCTCGCCTGCAGCTCTTCCAGGCCACCGTCACGGGGCTGATCTACGACTATGGCAAGGTCGTTGGCTGTCGCACCAACCTGGATGTGGAGTTTCGGGGCCGAAGTGTGGTCGTGACCACCGGCACCTTCCTTCGCGGACTGATGCACATTGGAAAGAACAAGAACGAAGGCGGCCGGCTCGGCGACTTCAGCGCCAAGACGCTTTCCCAGAGCTTCCTCGACGCCGGCATCGAACTTCAGCGGCTCAAGACCGGGACTCCGCCACGCCTGCTTGGCCGGAGCCTCGACTTCAGCCGGATGCAGGAACAACGCGGCGATGCCGAGCCGACGTTCTTCGCGTTTCATGACACCCGGGACGACGGGGAATTGTTCCACGTGGAACAAACCGGCGAGCGCCGGCTGGGATGGCGCCCCGGTTGTGAACAAGTTTCGTGCTGGATGACGTACACCACGGCCGAGACGGCGCAGCTCGTCCGTGACAACCTGCACCTGTCCGCCATGTACAGCGGCGAGATAGAAGGCGTAGGACCAAGGTATTGCCCAAGTATTGAGGACAAATTTGTCCGGTTTGCCGACAAGCCCAGGCACCTGCTTTTCCTCGAGCCAGAGGGCCGAACCACGGACGAATTCTATGTGAATGGCTTGTCAACAAGTCTGCCGTTCGAGGTTCAGGTCCGCATGATCCACAGCGTTCCCGGCCTGGAAAACGCGGTCCTGCTGCGGCCCGCCTACGCGGTGGAGTACGACTTCGCTCCGCCAACCCAGCTCTTTCCAACCCTCGAATCGCGCAAGGTGGAGAATCTGTTCTTCGCCGGCCAGATCAACGGCACCTCGGGGTACGAGGAGGCCGCGTGCCAGGGTCTGGTCGCGGGAGTGAATGCGGTGAACAAGGTGAGGGGACTGCCGCCGCTGCTAATCGGGCGGCACGAGGGCTACATTGGCGTGCTGATCGATGATCTGGTCACCAAGGGCACCCAGGAGCCCTACCGCATGTTTACCAGCCGGGCTGAACACCGCCTGCTCTTCAATCATGGCAGCGCCGAGCTCCGCCTGGCGCACCATGCCAAGGTCCACGGATTGATTTCCGCGACTCGACTGGCGCGCATCGAGGACAAGCGCCGCCGGATCGAACGGTGGGTGAGTCGCCTCGAGGTCGGGCGCACGCACGCCGGGACCTACGCAGAGGGGCTGCGGCGCAATGGTGCTCCCAGCGAGTTGCCCGCTGAGTTTTTGAAGGAATCCGTTGGGGTAAAGGAGGAGGTCCTTTACCGCGTTCGCTACCAGGGCTACCTCGCGCGAGAGCATCGCCAGATCGAGAAGCTCGCCTCGATCGAGGCCGTGCGGATTCCCCCGGACATCGACTATGCGCAGGTGAGGGGACTGCGGAAGGAAAGCACGTTGAAGCTCGGTCAGTTACGTCCCATGACGCTGGGGCAAGCCAGCCGGGTCAGTGGTGTCAACCCGGCCGACATTGGGGTACTCATGGTCTGGATCGCCGCGCGGCAGGGCAGGGGAGCAGCGCCCTCCGAATAGCCCGTCCGCGGGAGGAGAGGCGCATGATAATTCGCCTCGTTACCATTTGTTAGTTAACTAGTTATTCAGCTTGCGCGATCGGAATTTCCGGCAAGAGTGGCCGCACTTTGCGAGTCGCTCGCACGATCACCGCAATAAGTTACAACATATCAGCAAGTTAGATTACCTAATCAGCAACCAACCCCGCTACTTCGCGTCAGTCCTGATCCGATAACCATGGTCTGTCTGCCCGCCGGCCAGGGTTACGCCCCTCCGGACCTACCATCGTGGTCTACACCCCCGCATTCGCCGCCCTCCTCGAAGAACGTCGCTCGACGCTGAAAGCGCAGCTCGACGCCTATCTTCCCAAGTCGGCGCCCTTTGTCTGGGAAATTGGCAGCGGCCACGGCCACTTCCTCGTGGCGTACGCCACCGCCCACCCCGACGAGGTCTGCCTGGGCATCGACATCGCCTCGGACCGCGTGGAGCGGGCCCAGCGCAAGCGCGACCGCGCCAAGCTCGCCAACCTGCACTTTCTCCAGGCCGAGGCCCGCCTCTTTCTTGATACGCTCGACGACACCACCCGCTTCAGCCGGGTGTTCGTCCTGTTTCCCGACCCCTGGCCCAAAGCCCGGCATAACAAGCACCGCATCATCCAGCCGGGCGTCCTGGCCGCGATCGCCGCTCACGCCACGCCCGACTGCCGCATCTATTTTCGCACCGACCACGCCGAGTACTTCGCCGCCGCGCGGGAGGTCTTCGCCGCCGATCCGAACTGGCAGATCGAAGACACGCCCTGGCCGTTTGAATACGCCACCGTGTTCCAGCAGCGCGCCTCATCGTATCACTCGCTGGTCGCGCACTGCCGCGCCACGGCCGGCCCGGCTAAATCTGCACCTTCGCTGAGTAACGCCCCCTAATTCCAGCCACGCACATTATCTGTCCAACATTTCAGAGGTTGACGGCGCGCAGGAGCCACAGCTTGTGTAACTCCTCCCACTGTTTCCACCCACCCGATCGCATGCTCCGAGTCCTAAAGCTTGCCGCTGCAGGCGCAGCCTTGGCGTGTACCCCCGCGTTCGCCGCCAGCGAACATGAGGCGGTCTCGTCGAGCGCCACAAAATTGATCGATCTCGGCCACGGCTGGGCGATCACGAACAGCATGGTCACCGGGTGGGTCGTATCCGCCCTCCTCATCACGCTGGTTCTTTGGCTGGTGGGTAAACCGTCCATCATGCCGACCAAGGGTCAGGCGGTCGTCGAGTCGCTCATCGAGGGGCTCCGCGGCCTGTTCGAGCCGATCGTGGGCAAGCGCGCGTTCCCCGCCGTCTTCCCGCTTCTCATCACGTTCTTCATCTTCATCCTGTTTCACAACTGGATGGGCCTGTTCCCCGGCGTCGGCACGATCGGGGAGGGGCACTTGTCCGCCGGCCGGTTTATCGTCGATAAACCCTTTATCCGGCCGTACAACTCCGACTTCAACGGCACCATCGCCCTCGCCCTGATTTCCTTCGGCGCGTGGGTGATCGTCGTCCTCCGCTATGCCGGCCTGAAGTTCCTCGTCCACGACCTCTTCGGCAACAAGGCCGACAAGGCCGAGACGCCCGGCTGGCTCTACCCGGTCCTCTCGCTCGTGTTCCTCATCGTCGGCTTCATCGAGGTGTTCTCGATCGCGATCCGGCCGTTCACCCTCTCGGTCCGACTCTTCGGCAATATCTTCGGCGGTGAGAACCTCCTCCACGGCACTGGCTTCTTCTTTGTCTTCTATTTCATGGAGCTGCTCGTCGGCCTCATCCAGGCCCTGGTCTTCACGCTCCTCTCCGCCGTGTACATCGGGCTGATCTGCAATCACGGCGACGACCACGCCGAAGGCGCCCCCGCCGGCGAAGCGCACCACTGAACCTTTCCCGCCGGGAGCGTGCCTCGAGTGCGCACGGCGGCCACCCAACAAAGATACCTCCAACCATGATCACCACCATCGCAGAGCTCTCTGGCAACATCGCCAGCGCGTTCGGTCTGCTCGGCGCCGCCATCGGCGTCGGTCTCATCGGCCTCAAGGCCGCCGAAGCCGTCGGTCGCAATCCCGGCGCCTCCGGCAAGATCCTCGTCCAGGCCATCATCGGCATGGCCCTGGCCGAAGGTCTCGGCATCCTCGCGCTCTTCCTCGCGCGCGCCTAATCTCAGCCGGTCGCGCCGCGTTCCGCGGCGCGACCAATCCCTTTCCGTCATGACGCTGCCTCTCTTCCTCGCCGCTGCGGTTGAAGCTCACGCCACCGAACCCGGGATCGTCGAAAAATTCGGTCTCGATTGGAAGTACGTCGCCATCCAGGCGTTCAGCTTCCTCATCGTCCTCGCGGTGCTGTACAAGTTCGGCATCAAGCCGACCACGGCGACCATGGAGGAGCGCAACCGCAAGATCGAGGCGGGCCTCAAGCACGCCGAGGAAATGCAGGCCAAGCTCGCCGCCGCCCAGCAGGAGAGCGCCGCCATCGTGAAGCAGGCGCAGGTCGAGGCGTCCAAGATCGTCGACGACGCCCGCAAGACCGCGAAGGAGTTCCTCGATCGCCAGATGCAGGACGCCACCGCCCGCGCCGCCGACTCCATGGCCAAGGCCCAGCAGGCGATCGAGCTCGAGCACAAGAAGATGCTCGCCGACGCCCGCACCGAGATCGCGCGCCTCGTCGTCGTCACCACCGAGCGCGTCCTCGCCAAGAAACTCACCGACGCCGATCGCTCGGCCTACAACGACGCCGCCACCCGCGAGCTCACCACGCTCTAAGCGCCCAGCCGCCTCCCGCGCCCGTCCTCGTCACCGCCCTTTCCATGTCCGCGCAGAAACAAGTCCAGCAACTCGCCCGGCAGTTGTTCCGGATGAGCCTCGTCAACGGCGAGCTCTCCGCCGAACGCGTCACCGGCGTCCTGGAGTACGTCGAGAAACACCGCCCGGCTCATACCCACGCGGTCCTCACCGCGTACCAGCGGCTCGTCGCCGCCGAGATCGCCCGCGGCCAGGCGTCCGTGGAACACGCCGGTCCGATCACCCCGGCCTCCCTCGCTGCGATCGCCGCCACGCTTACGCAGAAGTACGGCCGCCGCATCACTCCGGTCGCCCGCCGCAACGACCAGTTGCTGGCCGGCATCCGCGTCCGCGTCGCCGACGATCTGTATGAATCCTCCGTCGCCGGCCACCTGACCGCGCTCGCCCCCGCCCGCTGATCCCCTCCGCTTTCCTCCTCCTTTTTCAACCCGTCTTTCCGTCACCAGTCCTTTTCCCGCGATGAGCACCGTCCTCGAACAAATCGAACAACAAATCGCCAAGCTCTCGACCAAGGCGGTCAAGAAGAACACCGGCCATATCCGCACGGTCGCCGACGGCGTCGCGAAAATCGACGGCCTCTCCGACGTGATGTACAACGAGATGGTCCAGTTCCCCGGCGGCACGATCGGGTTCGCGCTCAATCTCGAAGAGGACGAGGTCGGCTGCGTCGTCCTCGGTGACATCTCCAAGCTGCGCGAGGGCGACGAGGTGCAGACCACCGGCCGCCTGCTCTCCGTCCCCGTCGGCAAGGCCCTCCTCGGCCGCACGGTCGACACCCTCGGCAACCCCGTCGACGGCAAGGGCCCGATCGCCGCCACCGAATTCTATCCCGTCGAGAAGATCGCCCCCGGCATCGTCGCCCGCAAATCCGTCACCCAGCCGCTGTTCACCGGCATCATGGCCATCGACTCCATGATCCCGATCGGCCGCGGCCAGCGTGAGCTCATCATCGGCGACCGCGGCACCGGCAAGACCACCATCGCGATCGATACGATCATCAACCAGGCCAAGATCAACAAGGTCGGCCTGGCCAGCGGTGATCCGAAGTTCCGCCCGATGTATTCCATCTACGTCGCGGTCGGCCAGAAGCAGTCCAACATCGTCCGCACCATCGGCGCCCTCGAGGCCGCCGGCGCCCTCGAGTACACCATCATCGTCGCCGCCCCCGCCGCGGACAACCCCGCCAACCAGTACCTCGCCCCCTTCGCCGGTGCGGCCATGGGCGAGTGGTTCATGGAAAACGATATGGACGCGCTGATCGTGTACGACGATCTGTCCAAGCACGCCGCCGCCTATCGCCAGATTTCGCTCATCCTGAAACGCCCGTCCGGCCGCGAAGCCTACCCCGGCGACGTCTTCTACCTCCACTCCCGCCTGCTCGAACGTTCCGCGCGCCTCAACGGCAAGGGCTCGCTCACGGGCCTGCCGATCATCGAAACCCAGGCGGGCGACGTCTCGGCCTACATCCCGACCAACGTCATCTCGATCACCGACGGCCAGATCTTCCTCGAGACCGATCTCTTCAACCAGGGCATCCGCCCCGCCGTGTCGGTCGGCCTCTCCGTCTCCCGCGTCGGTTCCGCCGCGCAGATCAAGGCGACCAAGCAGGTCGGCGGTAAGCTGAAGGGCGAGCTCGCCCAGTTCCGCGAACTCGCCGCCTTCGCCCAGTTCGGCTCCGACCTCGACGCCAAGACCAAGGCCCAGCTCGAACGCGGCGCCCGCATCGTCGAGCTCTTCAAGCAGCCTGCCTTCAACCCGATTCCGATCGAGGTCCAGGTCGCGGTTCTCTTCGCGATGCAGCGCGGCTTCTTCGAGACCATCGACATCAAGAAGGTCGTCGCCGCCGCCGCCGCGCTGAAGGAATTCTTCATCACCCGTAAGGACGCCCTCCTCGCCGAGGTTCGCACCAAGGCCGCCCTCGACAAGGACCTCGAGGCCAAACTCCAGTCCGCCTGCGAAGAGTGGAAAGCCGGGTACACGGCGTGACGACACGCCGCTAATGTAGAATTAAGAATGTAGAATGCAGAATGAGGGGAAAGACCTGCCGGAACGCACCTATCAGTACGGACGCCGGGTCATTCATCTCTTCGAAGCACTTCCTCAAACCAAGCTCGCTCAAACCCTCGGACTTCAACTTCTCCGCGCCGGCACTTCGGTCGGCGCCAATTACCGCGAAGCAGACCGTGCCCGATCCAAAGCAGAGTTCATTTCCAAGATGGGCGACTCCCTCAAGGAGCTCGACGAATCTTCGCTTTGGCTCCGTCACATCCACGACTCGCAGCTCGTCGCGCCAGAGCGTCTTCATCCTTTGCGCAAGGAAACCGACGAGCTCATCCGCATCTTCGTAACGATCATCAAGCACGCCCGCAGCGAATGATCATTCTAAATTCTGCATTCTCCATTCTGCATTAGGACCTCCGCCCAACATGGCCTCGACTAGAGATATCAGGAGACGGATTAAGTCCGTTAAGAACACCCGCCAGATCACCAAGGCGATGGAGCTGGTCGCCGCTTCGAAGATGAAGAAGGCCCAGCAGATGGCACTGGCCGGCCGGCCCTACACCGAGGTCATGACCAGCATGCTCGGCGTTCTCGCCGGTCGGGTGGAGGAGTCGCAGCATCCGTTCCTCGTCCAGCGTCCCGTCCGCACCCGCGGCATCCTGCTCATCACGACCGACAAGGGTCTCGCCGGTCCGCTCAACGCGAATCTGTTCAAGCTCGTCACCGATATCACGACCCCGGCCAAGTTCTACGTCGTCGGCCGCAAGGGCTCCCAGTTCATCGCCCGCACGCGCCGCGAAATGGTCGCCGACTTCTCCGTCCAGGACCGCGTCCCTTTCAACGAGGTCAAGGTCATCACCGAGCTGATGATGAAGCACTACCTCGAGGGCGTGATCGACACCGTCGAGGTCATCTACCCGCGCTTCAAGAACACCCTCGTGCAGGAGCCGAGCGTCCGCCCCGTGCTCCCGCTCGCGAGCGTCCACGATTTTCTCACCCACGCCGGCGTCCCAACCGCGGCGAAAACCAGCCCGACACCCGCCTCGGCCGAGGAAACCCGCGAGATCCTTTTCGAACCGAGCGCCACCGAGGTTCTCGAGGCGCTGCTGCCGTTCTACGTCAACCGCCACGTCTACCAGCTCGTCCTCTCCGCCAAGGCGTCCGAACACAGCGCCCGCATGGTCGCGATGAAGACCGCCAAGGACAACGCCACCAAGCTCCTCGACGACCTCACCCTCGAATACAACAAGGCCCGTCAGGCCGGCATCACGCAGGAGATCCTCGAAATCGCCGCCGCCCAATTTGCGGCGAGCTGAACTCAAAAGGGCTAAAAGGCTAAATGACTGAAGGGCTGAAATGTTTCACGAGCACGGAGACCTCCGGGGGAGAACGCAGCAGTTTGCCCTCCGTGTTTCGCGTGCCTTCAGATCATTGCCCGCCCGCGACCGCGTCGCGCAGATCTGGGGCGAGCAATTGCTCCGGGCCGCGGGTTCGGTCGGCGCGAACTACCGCGAGGCGCAGCACGCCCGGTCGGTGGCCGAATACCGCTCCAAGCTCGGCGACTGCCTGCGCGAAGCCGACGAAGCCTTGTATTGGATGGAGAACCTCGAGTCGGAGCAGTTCTTCAAACCCTCCGCCATTCGTCCGCTGAAAACAGAAGCATCCGAACTCATCGCGATCCTCACCACTCTCCTTCGCAAACCCTGATCCGCCTCTTTTTAGCCCTTCAGCCCTTTAGTCCTTTCGTCCTTTCGTCCTTTCATAATGAACACCGGCAAAATCGTCCAAGTCATCGGCCCTGTCGTTGACGTCCAGTTCCCGGAAAACGCCATTCCCCAGATCTACCAGGCTCTCACGGTCGAGTTCACCGTGGGCGGGAAGAAGGAGAAGCTCACCCTCGAGATCCAGCAGCACCTGGGCGACGGCGTCGCGCGCACGATTGCGATGTCCTCCTCCGAGGGTCTGCAGCGCGGCATGACCGTGGTCGATACCGGGGCGCCGATCTCCGTCCCCGTGGGCGACGGCGTGCTCGGGCGCATCTTCGACGTGACGGGCGAGCCGGTCGACGGTCGCGGCCCGGTCAAGTTCGAGAAGAAGTATCCGATTCACCGCCCGGCGCCCGCGCTCGCCGAGCAGAACACCCAGGCCGAAATTCTCGAAACCGGCATCAAGGTCATCGACCTGATCTGCCCGTTCATCAAGGGCGGCAAGGCCGGCGCCTTCGGTGGTGCGGGCGTCGGCAAGACCGTCGTCATTCTCGAGCTCATCAACAACATCGCCAAGGCCCACGGTGGTTACTCCGTGTTCGCCGGGGTGGGGGAGCGCTCCCGCGAGGGCAACGACCTGTATCATGAAATGTCCGACGCGGGCGTCATCGACCAGAAGGACCTCAGCAAGTCCAAGGTCGCGCTCGTGTACGGCCAGATGAACGAGCCGCCGGGCGCCCGCATGCGCGTCGCCCTCTCGGCCCTCGCCATGACCGAGTACTTCCGCGACGAGAAAAACCAGGACGTGCTCCTCTTCATCGATAACATCTTCCGGTTCTCGCAGGCCGGCTCCGAGGTGTCCGCCCTCCTCGGCCGCTCCCCGTCGGCCGTCGGTTACCAGCCGACCCTCGCCAACGAGATGGGCATCCTCCAGGAACGCATCACCTCGACGAAGAAGGGCTCGATCACCTCCGTGCAGGCCGTGTACGTGCCCGCCGACGATCTCACCGACCCGGCCCCGGCCAACACCTTCGCCCACCTCGACTCGACCATCGTGCTCGAGCGCTCCATCGCCGAGCTCGGCATCTACCCGGCCGTCGATCCGCTCGCCTCCACCTCGAAGGCCCTCGCCCCCGACGTCGTCGGCGACGAGCACTACTTCGTCGCCCGCGAGGTCCAGCGCGTCCTCCAGCGGTACAAGGATCTCCAGGACATCATCGCCATTCTCGGCCTCGATGAGCTCTCCCCCGAGGACAAGCTCACCGTCTACCGCGCCCGCAAGATCCAGCGCTTCCTCTCCCAGCCGTTCTCGGTCGCCGAAGTCTTCACCGGCACCCCGGGCAAGTACGTTCCGGTCAAGGAGACCGTCCGCGGCTTCAAGATGATCCTCGATGGCCAGCTCGACGACGTGCCCGAGGGCGACTTCTACATGAAGGGCGCCATCGACGAGGTCGTCGCCGCCGCCAAGAAGGCCTGACGCCATGCCGCTCACCCTCGAAATCGTCACGCCCGAAGCCCGGGTCTACACCGACACCATCGACAGCGTCGTGCTGCCGACGGTGACGGGTGAGATCGGCATCCTCCCTGGCCACATTCCGCTGCTGACCCAGATCGAGAGCGGCGAGCTGCGCGTCACCAAGAACGGCGAAACGCATCTCCTCGCCGTCGGCGGCGGCTTCGTCGAGGTCGAGGCGGACCGCGTCCACGTCCTCGCCGAACAGGCGATCACCGAGGAGAAGATCGACGAAAAGGCCGTCGAGGAGGCGATGAAGCGCGCGGAGCAGCAGCTCCGCGACGCCGCCAATCTCGACCCGCACGAGTACGAGCACCTGCAGCAGATGGTCCGGTTCTCCGGCACCCAGCTCGCCCTCAAGCGCAAGCGGCGCTGACCACCGCCTGTCTCGAAGCCCGGCCCACGCCGGGCTTTTTTGCTTTGGCGCCTCTTCGTGGCCAACCCCAACATCCGTCCTCGATATGAATATCCTGCATTCATCCGAGTAATCTGAGGTTAAATACAGAGTCTGTTGTTTCACCTCAGATTACTCGGACCACTGCAGGATATTACAAAGGTCCGGAGTCTGGACGTCTTCTCCGGTTCGACCTCTGCGCACTCTGCTACCTCCTGTTCACCCTGCCTTGTTTTGTGCCCGTCCGCGACGGCCCCCAGCCTTGCCCCGACAGCCGACGCGCCATAAACGTGCGGCATCCCCTCACTCCATGCTGCGCCACCACGCGTCTTCCGGACGCCACAACTGGAAGTTTTTCCGCACGGGCGGCCTCGACCAGGTCGCCCTCGAAACCACCGAGGACCTCCTCGCGCTGCCGACGCTCGACCAGAAGCTCTGGGTCGCGCTCAGTTGCCCCACCAAGGGGCTGCAGCTCGACGAGCGCACGCTCACGCTGATCGACACCGACCGCGACGGTCACATCCGCGTGCCCGAGGTGCTCCAGGCCGTCGCCTGGGCGTCCGCCCGGCTCAAGCGCCCCGCCGATCTGCTCAAGGGCGAGCCCGCGCTGCCGCTCTCCGCGATGCAGGATGCCTCGCCCGAGGACCAGTTGCTCGTGGCGTCCGCGCGCGAAATTGCCAAACGCCTGGGCAAATCCGCCGCCGACGCGCTCGCGCCCGACGACTTCAAGGACCCCGACAAGATCTTCCCGCACACCGCGCTCAACGGTGATGGCGTGCTCTCCGCCTCCGAGTCCGAGGACCCCGAGGTGCAGTCACTCATCAAGGACATCGTCGCCTGCCTTGGCGGCGCCCGCGACCGCAACGGCAGCGAGGGCGTCAGCCCCGAGAAGGTCCAGGCCTTCTACGATGAAACCAACGCCTATCTCGGCTGGCTCGCGCGCAGTGCCGACCAGGAGATCGCGGTTCTCGGCGATCGCACCGCCGCCGCCTGCGCCGCGCTCGCCGCCGTTCGCGCCAAGGTCGAAGACTACTTTGCCCGGTGCCGCCTCGCCGCCTTCGACGGCCGCGCCGTCGCCGCGTTGAACCGCCAGGAGTCCGAGTTTCTCGCGCTCGCCGCCAAGGACCTGAAGCTCTCCAGTGAGGAAATCGCCGGCTTCCCGCTGGCGCGCGTCTCCGCCGAGGGCGTGCTCCCGCTGCTCGACGGCTGCAACCCGGCCTGGGCAACCGCGCTCGCCCGGGTGCAGCGCGACGCCGTCGCGCCCGTCTTCGGCGCGGAAAAGCGCACGCTCACCGCCGAGGAGTGGTCTCGCCTCAACACCCAGCTCGCGCCCTACGAAACCTGGAACCAGAAGAAGGCCGGCGCCGCCGTGGAGCGCCTCGGCGTCGATCGCCTCCGCGCCATTCTCGCGAGCGACGTCCGCGCCAAGCTCGACCAGCTCTTCGCGACCGACCGTCAGCTGCGGCCGCAGTTCGAAGCCATCGCCGCCATTGAGCGCCTCGTCCGTTACCACCGCGACCTGCGCCCGCTCCTCCACAATTTCGTCAACTTCGCCGACTTCTACTCGCAGGACCGCTGGGCCGTCTTCCAGGCCGGCAAGCTCTACCTCGACGCCCGCACGTGCGAGCTGTGCATCCGCGTCGACGATCCCGGCGCGCACGCCGCGCTCGCCACGATGAGCAAGTCGTACATCGCCTACGTCGACTGTCGCCGCGGAGCCGACACGATGAGGATCGCCGCGTGCTTCACCCAGGGCGACAGTGACTACCTCTTTGTTGGCCGCAACGGCGTGTTCTACGATCGCGCCGACCGCGACTGGGAGGCGACCATCACCAAGATCATTGATAGCCCGATCAGCCTCGGGCAGGCGTTCTGGTCTCCCTACAAGAAGGTCATCCGCTTCATCGAGGAACAGGTCGCCAAGCGCGCCGCCGCCGCCGACACCGCCGCCGTTTCCAACCTCTCCACCGGTTCACTGCCACCGGGTGCACCCAAGTCTCCGCCGCCCGCAGCCCCGGCCGTCGCCGCCGCGGCCCCCGCGCGCAAGCTCGACCTCTCCGCGATCATCGGCTTGAGCGTCGCGCTCGGTTCGATCGGCACGTTCCTTGCCGCCATCTTCAGCCGGTTCGTCGACCTGCCGTGGTGGCACGTGCCCTTCGTGATCCTCGCGATCATGCTGGTCATCTCCACCCCCGCCGTGCTCATCGCCTGGATGAAGCTCCGTCAGCGCAACCTCGGCCCCATCCTCGAAGCCAACGGCTGGGCCATCAACGGCCGCGTCAAAATCAACGTGCCGTTCGGCAGCGCGCTCACCGAACGCGCCAAGCTCCCGCCCAACGCCCGCCGCGTCCTCAAGGATCCCTACGAGGACAAGGAGGCCGCCCGCCGCCGCCGTCTCATCATCGTGGCCGTCATCCTCCTGGCCCTCGCCGCGCTCGCGTGGAGCCTCCGCGGCAAGGGCTATTGGACGCAGCTCAAGTCGTTCATCGATAGCCCAGCCACTCCGACGCAGAATACTGTTCGGTAAGGCCGCTCACTTCATCCTCATTGAACTCCGGCCACGGCACGGGCGTCGCCGGCACCTTCAGCTCCGCCGCCAGCGCGGCGACAAACGCGTCGTGAAACGCGTCCCAGTCGATCGTCGCGCCCACCGCCGGCCGCCAGATCGAGCCCTGGAACAGCAACCCGTGCTTGTTCCGCTTCTGCGCGGCGCCGGCGATCTTCGTGCCGGTGCCCTCATGCACCACGTCGTAGATCTCAGCGCGCTGGAAACACACGCCCATCGGCTCTTCGTCGGGATCTGGCGCCGCCGTCTTCGTCACCGCTGGCACGCCCTGCGCCCGCAGCGCCGCCGCCAGCGCCTCATGCACCGCGCGATAGCTGTTCGTCGCCCGCACTTCCTCGAGCGGGTGGCCGCGCGGAACCACCAGCGCGTACGTCCAGTCGTCCCGGTGATCCACCACACCGCCGCCCGTTGGCCGGCGACACAGGTCGAAGGTTTCGCCCGGGGGCAGCTGCGCCTGCACGAACGCCAGTTTCTGCGCGTACCCAAACGTGAACGCGGGGGCCCGCCACCCGTAGTGCCGAAACCGCACTTCGCCCGTCGCCGGGTACCGTTGCAGGAGCAGAAAATCCGTCGCCATGTTCTCGGCCGCTCCCGCCACCCGCTCCGGCAAAACGTGTAGATCCATGCCAGAGCTCTAGCCACGCCGACGAGGCGATGGCACCCAAAAAACCGCGCGCCGCGTCAGTGAAACAGCTCCGGCGTCACCTGCCAGCGCACCGCCCAGCGTGAGCCGCCCGGCTCCAGCGCCAGCACCGTCGCCTTCGGGATAAGGAACACCGTCGGGCGCGGCGCGTCCGTGACCAGCAGCGTCGCCAGGCAACTCAGGTGCGGCTCGTGCCCCACCACCGCGATGCTGCCCCGCGCGTCCCGCAGCGCCCCGACCATCGCCTGCGGATCCACGTCGGGCGCGAGTTCCGGCCACTCCAGCCACGTGGGCGTGAGACGCAGGTGTCGGGCCAGCGCCTCCGCCGTCTCGCGCGCCCGCACCAGCGGCGAATGCCAGAACGCGGTCGGCCGAAAAGCCCCGCCGCGCAGCAACTCCGCCAGCTTCCTCACCTGGAGATGGCCGGTGCGGCTGAGTCGACGCGACGCGTCGTCGCCGTCTTCCAACGGATCGAGCGCATCGGCGTGACGTACGAGATAGACGATGTCCGGCATGGGTGGGGGAGTGGAGCTTGGACCGTCAGCCCAAAACCCGGTGCCCGCAACCCGCCGCCTGGTTCTGACCCCGTCGGCCCGCGCGGAAAATCACCGCGCACTAGACGCCTGTATCAACGGTCCGGCGACAATTCTATCCCTGAGCAGTGTCACGCAATACGTGACACTTTCCGACCGCCCTTTCAGCTCTCAGGCCCACCGACTGCCACTCCGTCCCTCCACTTTCACCCTCATTCTCACTTTCACTTCCTTCTCACTCCCTTACTCGCTCATTCCCTTTTCCCTTCCTGCTGCACGTTCGTATCCAACAACCGCCGCACTTCGCGCAGGAGTTCGCTCAACACATAAGGTTTGTTCAGCCGTTTCTGCCGCGCGGGCGCCAGCCACTTGATCGGCCCTTCCTCCGTGGCGCCTTCACCGATCACCAGCACCCGCAGGTCGGAGCGGCGGCTCAGGATCCGGCGCGCCAGTTTTTCCCCTTCACCCCGGAAGCTCGTGATCAGCAGCTCCACATTGTGCAGCAGGCTTTGGTCGCGCGGCGCGTCGGCCGCATTGCTCAGCGCCGTGACGCGATAGCCGTCGGTCGTCAGCATGCCGGCCACCATCTTCCGCACCACATCGTCGGGCTCGACGATCCACACCGTTTCGTGGCCGCGCAACGAGGGCAGCGCCATCGCCGGGCCGGGCTTCAGCTCCACCGGCGCCTTCACCGCCGGCAGCAACACTTCAAACCGCGAGCCGGCGAGCACCTCGCTGCTCACGCCCACCGTGCCACCGCTCTGCTGCACCACGCCGTAGACCAGCGCCAGCCCCAGGCCTGTCCCCTTGCCTTCCGGCTTGGTCGTGAAGAACGGCTCGAAGAGATGCTTCATCGTGTCGGCATCCATGCCGGTGCCGTTATCCTTCACCGCCATCACCACGTAACGGCCGGGTGCGAGTTCCCCCCGATGACTGAGCGTCGGCCCGATCGTCCGGTTCGCCGTCGTGATCACGATGCGGCCGTTGCCCCGCAGCGCGTCGCGTGCATTGAGCACCAGGTTAAACACCACCTGCTGAAACTGCGCGGCATCGGTGCGGACGTTCGCCAGGTCCGGCGCGAGTTCGAGCTCGAGCTTGCCGGCGTCGCCGATGAGCCGCGTAAGGATCGCCTCGTTGTCGCGGATCAGCGTGTTGAGATTGAGCACCCGCATGTCCAGCGGCTGGCGGCGGCTAAAGGCCAGCAACTGCTGCGTCAGCACCGCCGCCTTGCGACCCGCGCCGTGAATCTCCGCCACCTCGCGCATCGCCTGCGGATTGCCCGCCACATGCGCCGCGAGAATCTCGCAGTAGCCGTTGATGACCGAAATCAGGTTGTTGAAGTCGTGCGCCACTCCGCCCGCCAGCCGGCCCACCGCGTCCAGCCGCTGCGCATGCACCAGCGCCTCCTGCAGCCGCCGCTTCTCCGTCTGGTCGCGATACGTCGCCACGACGTGCGTCATCTCGCCGGCCTCGAAGAGCGGGTCGAAACTCCAGGAGACCGACACCGGGGCGCCGTCCGCCCGGCGGATCACGCCTTCGCCGGCGATCGGCTCACCGGGTTTCGCCCGGGGCATCCACTCGCGCACCCGCTCGAGGTCCGCCGCTTCCACCTGCAGCAATTCGTAATCCCGGCCCACCAGCTCGCGCGCCGCGTGGCCCGTCAGCGCGCAAAAGCTCTCGTTGGCGAAGACGATCCGCAGGCTCGACGTGCCCTTCTGCCGCTCGCCGATGAACACGCCCGCACTCTGGGCGCGCAGCGCCGCAGCCAGCAGGGTTGTGGCAACCGCCGCGGGACGCCGACTAGAGGAGGTGCGGGAAGAAGGCATGGGAGGCGAGACTCCGCCGGGGAGCGCGAGAAAACCCGATCGGACGCGGTGGCGCAAGCACCCGCCGCGTCAGATCCAAGGCCCGTCAAGGAGCCAGGCGCTCCACCGTCCAGCCGTCCTTCTCCCGCCGGAAGCGCAGGCGGTCGTGCAGCCGGCTGCGACGTCCCTGCCAGAACTCCACCGTCTCCGGCGCCAGGCGCCAGCCACCCCAGTTGGGCGGGAGGGGCACCTCCTGGCCGGCGTACTTCTGGTCCAGGGCCTTGAGATTGTCGTCCAGCACGCGTCGGTTCGGCAGGATGCTGCTCTGGGCCGAACCCCAGGCTGCCAGCTGGCTGGCGCGGGGCCGGGAGTGGAAATACGCTTCGCTCTCCTCCCGCGCGACTTTCGTCGTGCTGCCTTCCACGATCACCTGGCGTTCCAACGCGTACCACGGGAACAGGAGCGACGCCCGGGGGTTGCCCTCGAGTTCGCGGCCTTTCCGGCTCTCGTAATTCGAATAAAACACGAAGCCGCGGCCATCCACCGCCTTGAGCAACACCGTGCGGATCGAGGGTTTCCCCTCGCGCGTCGCCGTGGTCAGCACCATCGCGTTCGGCTCCACGATCTTGGCGGCCTGCGCCTCCGCGAACCACTTCTCGAACTGCCGGAAGGGATCCCGGGCCAGGTCCTTTTCGGCCAGGCCCGAGAGCGAGTAGTCTTTCCTCAGATCGGCCAGAATCATTTTTCGGACGCTGGCGCGCCCGGCGCACCCTGTCAATTGGCGCGACGCCGCCCCGCGCCTCCGATTCAGGTTGCCTAACCGCGCCCGCCGGACACCCGGCCGGCAGCGGTATTTCCCGGCTCATCCCGCCGCCCGCGGGGTCAGATTCGCGGTTTGCCACCGGGTGACGCCTCGGCGCAGCCTTGGCCCGCGCCGCCTTGCCGGCGTCCTCCCACGCGTCCTGCCATGACTGTTTCCGAGTACATCGACCAACACGCCGACGACCTGGTCGCCCGGCTGCAGCACCTCGTCCGAATCCCCACCGTCAATCCGCCGGGTCAAAACTACGAGCCGATCACCGCGTGGCTGACGACGGAGCTCCAGCGGATCGGCCTGAAGGCGCGGCGGCACCCGATCCCCGCCCGCCTCCTGAAACAGGTCCTGCCGCCCGAGCAGCACGCGTATCCGCGCTACAACGTCGTCGGCAAGCTGGCCGCGCCCGGGGCCCGACGCACCCTGCATTTCAACGCCCACTACGACGTGGTCCCCGTCTCCGGCACCTGGAAACAGGGCGATCCGTTCAGCGGCGCCGTCGACGGCGGCTGGATCTACGGCCGCGGCACATCGGACATGAAGGGCTCCATCGCCAGCCTCCTGCTCGCGCTGCAGGCCCTGCGCGCCACACGCACGCCGGCCGCGCTCAACGTCGAGGTGTCGTTCACCGCCGACGAGGAGACCGATTCCGAGCTGGGCTCCGGCTGGCTCGTCCGCCACGCCCCGATTGCTCCCGATTACGCGGTCGTGATGGAGGGTGGGGAAGGCAGCACCGTCTGCTGCGGCCACAACGGCACCCTCTGGCTCGAGGTCATCGTGCACGGCCGCGCCGCCCACGGCTCCTTGCCGCAGCACGGCATCAACGCGCTCGAGAAGATGTCCGCCCTCGTGCTCGCGCTCGACGACTACAAGGCGCAGCTCGCCCGCACCACCTGGCGCACCCCCGAAGGCAAGGTCATGTCGCCCACGGTCAACCTCGGCGGCGTGTTTCACTGCGGCGAGGGCGCCAAGATCAACACCGTGCCCGCGCACGCCAGCTTCACCATCGACCGGCGGGTGCTGCCCCTGGAGGACCACGCCCGTGCCGAGCGCGACCTGCGCGCCTTCCTGGCCGCCGCCGCCCGCCGGATCCCTGACTGTCGCATCACCGTGCGCGGCATCTCGGAGAACTTCTCCTGCTTCTCGCCGCCGACGCATCCATTCTTCACCGCGATGGCCGACTGCGTGACGCAGGTGCGGCGCGAACCCACGACGTTCAACGTGTCGACCGGGTTCAACGACATGCACTTCTTCTCGCACGCGCTGAAGATTCCGACGCTCGGCTACGGTCCCGGCGGCGAGAACTTCCACGCCGTCAACGAACGCGCCCGCCTCAAGGAGCTCATCGCCTGCGCCAAGATCTACGCCCGGCTGATGACGACGCTAGTCTAGTGCGGCAGCGCCGTTCGGCGCTGCCCCGCGTCAAACGGCCAGATCGTTCTCGTTCTCCCACCGCAGGCGGCGCACCCGCCGTCACTCCGCGCTCAGGCGGCCCAGCCGCGGCGCACCATGTTCACGGCGATCGCGGCGAGCAGCATCGAGATGATCTTCGAGATCGCCCGCAGGCCGGTCGCGCCGATGCGCGCGCCGAGCTGATCGCTGAAGCGGAATGCCAGCATCACCAGCAGCAGGTTGGTCACCAACGCGGCGAGCGTGACGCGCATCCCGAGCGTCTCCGCCGATACGATCAGCGTCGCAATCAGCGCCGGTCCCGCGATCAGCGGCATGCCGAGCGGCACCACGCCGAAGTCCATCGGGACGTTCTCGGGTTCCGTGGCCGACTGGATCAG
The DNA here is from genome assembly GCF_003054705.1 of Opitutus sp. ER46. Taxonomy (NCBI): domain Bacteria; kingdom Pseudomonadati; phylum Verrucomicrobiota; class Opitutia; order Opitutales; family Opitutaceae; genus Opitutus; species Opitutus sp. ER46. The sequence continues at coordinate 343,040 of NZ_QAYX01000018.1, read as the reverse complement.
GTCGCGCGCGGCCAGGATGAAAAGGATCAGGCCGCCCGCGATCTGGAAGTCGCCCGCGACAATGCCGAGGGCCTTGAAGATGTTGGTGCCCAGGAAAAGGAAGAGCAGCGCCACGCCGCCACCGGTCAGCGTCGCCTGCCGCGCGATCCGCTGCCGCTGCTTCGGCACCACGCCCTGGCCCAGCCCCAGAAACACCGCTGCCAACCCCACCGGGTCGATCGCGATGAACATCTGGATGAACGCTTGAAGAAACTTCTCTGCCACAATGGCCATGTGCCGCAGCATGTTGCCCCCGCCCGCCAACGCAAGCGACGCGCCTTGCCCCAATCGGCGTAATCCCGCGTCGCTCCCGCCGGACCGTGTCTGCGCAATTCTTGCGTTTGGGCGCGGGTATTAGGACGAGCGCTGTCTGCCGCCTGCCCGGAGCCTCACCTTGTCTCGCCGGTCACCCCGCGTAGCCTGCCCTCACCCCCCTAGGAGCCCCATGAGCGCAATCAAACTCCATCTCGAACACGCGGAGTACGACGCCGTCTGCCGCTTCGCCTCCGCCGCCGGAGTCTCCCCCGAGGACCTCCTCTACACCGCCCTCAACCGCCTGATGCTGGCGGCCGACAAGGCCGAGATCCACCGCGATGTCGCCGAGACGCGCGAGTGGCGCCGTAACAACCTGCCGCTCTGGAGCGACTCCGCCGGCTCGGTCCACGCCTACGAGGGCAAGCCCGACGACGAACCGGCCCCCAGCCGCTACGTCTAGGTTGCCGCCACGCGCGGGCCGCCACGATCGGCGTGCGGGGTTGCGGGAGCCGGCACCCGCCCTATGGTGGCGACCCACATGCCGGCTCCGCTGCTCAATCTCTACGACCTGACCCGCCCTCAGCTCATCGCGGCGTTCGGCCGCTGGGAGCTGAATCCGGTCCACGTCGGCCGGCTCTGGAACTACCTCTACCTCGAACTCGCGGACTCCTTCGCCGCCATGCCGGAGCTGCCCGCCCGCGTGCGCGAGCGGCTCGCCCGCGAGACCCGCTTCGGCCTCCTCGCCACCACCGCCGAGCGTGACTCGAGCGACGGTTTCACCCGCAAGTACCTGCTGGGCCTTGAGGGCGGCGCCGCCGTCGAGACGGTCCTGATGCGCTTCAACGGTCGCGTCACCGCCTGCATCTCCAGTCAGGTGGGCTGCGCGATGGGCTGCGTCTTCTGCGCCACCGGCCAGATGGGCTACACGCGCCACCTCACGCCGGGTGAGATCGTCGGCCAGGCCGTCCACGTCGCCCGCGCCCTGCGCAAACCCGCGCTCGCCAAGCACTGCCGCCACGCGCCCGGCGTCGCCCCGCGGCTGCGGAATGTCGTGCTCATGGGCATGGGCGAACCGCTGCACAACTACGACGCGGTGATGCACGCCATCGACATTCTCCGCGATCCCAACGGCCTCGCCCTCGCCGCCGAGCGGATCACCGTCAGCACCGTCGGCGTCGTGCCCGGGATCCTGCGGCTCGCCGAGGAGCAGCGCCCGCTGAGCCTTGCCGTCTCCCTCCACGCCGCCACCCAGGCGGAACGCGCCGTCCTCGTGCCGGTGGCGAAGAAGTGGCCGCTCGACGCCCTCATGGCCGCCTGCCGCACCTACAGCGAGCGCACCGGCCGGCGGATCTTCTACGAGTGGACCTTGATCGAGGGCGCCAACGACACGCCCGAACACGCACGCGCCGTCGGCCGGCTCCTCCAGGGGCTCCCCGCCCAGGTAAACCTCATCCCGCTCAACCCCACGCCCGGCTTCGCCGGCACACCCGGTCGCACCGAGGCCGCGAAGAGATTCCAGTCCATCCTCGCCGAGGAGTTCTCGCTGCCGAGCACCGTCCGCCAGCGCCGCGGCATCGACATCGCCGCCGGCTGCGGCCAGCTCGCCACCGAAAAGAGCGCCGGCTCCCCCGTCTGAACCAACGCCACGTTCCCGCGCGCCGCGCCGTAGGGCAGGGGAATCGAGGAGCTGCGCGCAGACCAAACAGGCAAAAGGCGGGAGGGAATCCCAGGAGCGGAGCCGACCACCGCAGATTTTCGCGGCTGGGTTCGCGGCCCTTCGCGGTGAACTCTGGCCCCGACCTGCTATTTCCAACCTGCGCCCCCGGACCCATCCGCCAAAAACATTCCAACTTGTCACTTTCCAACCTGTAGCTTTCGGCGCGGCGCCCGCGGTCGCGCGAGTTCCCGCAACGCATCGCTCGCGATCCAGCGCGCCGCGCGTGAATCCAGCTTCTGGATGCGCCGCGCCTCCGCGATCGCCGCCCGCCGCAGTCGCGGGTTCCGCTTGCCGATCTGTCGCAGCGCCCAGTTCACCGCCTTGCGCACGAAATTCCGCTCATCCGTCGCCTCCCGCGCGATCACCGGCAGGAACGCGAGAAACACGTCGTCCGACAGCTCTTTCCGGTGCACCGCCATCCCAGCCATGATCGAGAACGCCAGCCGCTTCTCGTACTCCCGCGTCCGCCGGCTGTAGGCGTGCGCCACGTCGGCCGCGAACGCGCACCGGTCGAACAGGAACGCCGCCGCGTCCGTTACCGCCCAGTTGTCGAGCTCCCGCGCCCACGCACGCACCTGCGACCGCGTGACCTGCGCCGGATCGTCCACCAGCGTCGCCAGCCCGCGCGCCTCATGCACGCGGGTCGCCCACAGCGCGAGCGCCAGCGCGTGGTCGCGCCGATGCCGGCGCGCGATCGCCCGCAGCACCGGCGCGGATACGCCCAGTTGCTCGCCCGCCGGCGCGATACCGAAGCGGCGCATGCCGGCGATATTGCGCTCACTGCGCTGGGCCCGCAGCTCGGCGAGAATTTCGGCGGCAACGGCGGTCGCGCTCATGCGTTGGGCAGGTTCGCCGTCGCCGCGATCCCACTACGCCCGGACTCGCCGGGCCTGAACCGCTTCCGCCAGCCGCGCGAAGATCGGCAGCGTCTGCTCCCACGCGAGACACGCGTCGGTGATGCTGCGCCCGTACACGAGCGGCCGCGCCCGAAAGTCCTGCGCCCCGCCGAGGAGATTGCTCTCGATCATCACCGCGGCCACGGCGCGGCTGCCGCCTGCGATCTGCGCCGCAATGTCCGCCGCGACCTGCGGCTCGACCGCCGGGTCCTTGCCGCTGTTGGCGTGGCTGCAGTCGACCATCACGTGCGGTGCGAGCTCGTGCTCCGCCAGCAGCGCCACCGCCGCGGCCACTTCGGCGGTCCCATAGTTTGCGCCCTTGGTGCCGCCGCGCAGGACCAGGTGCCCGTGCTCGTTGCCGGCCGTGCCCATCACCGCCGGCGCGCCCTCGCGCGTCAGCGAGGGGAACCAGTGCGGATGCCGCGCCGAGCGGATCGCGTCCACCGCCACGCGCACGTCGCCGTCGGTGCGGTTCTTGAAGCCGACCGGCATCGAGAGGCCCGACGCGAGCTCGCGATGCACCTGGCTTTCCACCGTGCGCGCGCCAATCGCGCCCCACGACACGAGGTCCGCGTAATACTGGCCGAGCGTCGTATCCAGAAACTCGGTGCCGACCGGCAGCCCCAGCGTCACGACGTCGCGCATCAGCTTCCGCGCGAGGCGCAGGCCGGCGTTGATCTGGTACGTGCCGTCGAGGAACGGGTCGTTGATCAGGCCTTTCCAGCCCACCACGGTGCGCGGCTTCTCAAAATAAACCCGCATCACCATCAGCAGCTCGCCCGGATACAGCGCCGCCGCTTCCTTCAGCCGCGCCGCGTAGTCCAGCGCCGCCCCCGGATCGTGAATCGAGCAGGGCCCGACCACCACGAGCAGGCGGTCATCCGTCCCGTTCAGGATCGAGGCGATATCCCGCCGCGACCGCGCCACGAGTTCGGCGCTGGCGTCGGTCAACGGCAGCTCCTCCTCCAACACGGCCGGGGCGATCAGCGGTTTCTGCGCGCGAATGCGCAGGTCTGAGGTCTGCGTGTGCATCATTGTCCCAGGGTTTCCCGCGCTTGCTGCACCAGCGGCGTCGCCGCCAGCGCGGGTTCCGGTGCCGTGACGCCCTGTCGGGCCGCGCGGGCCCGCAGGGTCAAATACGCCAGGGAGGCCGCCTCATTGGTGGCCGCCTGCGGCGCCAGCTGCTCGAGGTCCGCGGCCACGGGCATGAAGCAGTCCGCCGGCAGCACGCCCTTGTCGACGAGGAAGGAGCCCACCGACGCGCCCAGCAGATTCAGCCACGCGCGCGGCGACGCGGGCGGAGCGTAGGTCATGCCCGCCCCGGCCGGCGTCCATTCCATGAACCGCCGGATCTCGGCGTGGAGCTGGCCCAGCTCCGCGTCGGCGGTGGCGGGCGTCCAGCGCAGGACCAGCTTCTTGCGCTCCCGGAAACCGCGCACCTCGAATAGGCGCATGACGAGTTCGCAGTCCCCGGCCTGCTCGCGCAGCGCGCCCGTGAAGATGTAGTCCAGGCCTTCCTTCGAAGCCTCCACCACCTGGCGCAGGTGCTCGGTGGTGAGTTCGGCGCCAAAGATCATCGGGCGCGTCACCCCGTCGGGCATCGTTACCGTCGCGAGCGCGGCCACCGGTGCGTAGTTCGCCGCCAGATAGAACGTCTCGGCCAGCCACACCGGCACGGCGCGGGACAGCCGCGTGAGTTCGTTCTCCGGCTCCTTGAGCGCCTCGGCGAGGTTCTGGATGCCTGGCAGCGAGAGCTGCGTGAACGCCACGCGCCGCATCCGGCCCTGCTTGGGCGGCAGCACCGCGTCGGCCATCGGCTCCAGGCCGTAGAACCAGATCGGCTTGCTCACTGTAATCAGTCCGACCTTCGGCGCCTGCGGGGCGGCCGCTGCGCCCGCCGTGCCGCCGGTCGGCGCACTTGCCGGAGCCGCGGCCGCTTCCGGCTCCGGCATCGTCATCATCTCGGCGATCGCGTTGGAGAAGCCGTGCAGCCGCTCCTCGAGTTCGGGCCGGTTCAGGCTGAAAAGGATGTCGAGCACGTGCTGCGCCGCGTCCGGATTTTGGACCGCGAGGTACGCCTGCAGGAGATTGAGCCCGGTCGCCGGCCCGTGCCGCTGCGCGTCGTAACGCGGAGCGACGAGTTCGATGATCTGCGCCACATGACCGTGTGTGCCGAGATCACCGGAGACCGTGACCAACACGTCGGCGCGGTCGCCCGCCATCGTCAGGATCTCCTCGTAAATCGCCATCGCGCCCGGCAGGTCCTTTGCCTCGAGCCGCTCGCGGGCCGCCACGAGCCGTGGCTTCACCGGCGAAGCTGCGACCGGGGGTGTCACCGGAGTCGGCGCGCTCTCCGCCGGCGGGTTGGCCGCGGGCACAGGCGAGCCGTTGGCCGGCTGTGACGCCGGCATCTTCCTCGTGAAGCGGTCAAAGAAGCCCATGCGGCGAGGAAAAGCCGCGCCCGGAGGGTGCGCGACGCAAAAAACCGTCGCCCGGGCTATCCCCTCAGGCGCAGGGCCTCACGCTTTCGTCGCGGGCTTGTAGCGGCGTAGCGCCATTGTCCCCGCCACGGCACCCGCGAGGTGCGCGATGGCCATGGAGCGCATCGCCGGGTCGGGGAACCGCGCGAGCAACGGGCTGGCGAGCAGCGTCTCGGCCACGATCTTGACCACGAGCAGCCCCAGGACCGTCCACCAAAACCAGCGGCTATCGGTCCCGCGGCGCAGTTGCACCATCGCGAGGAACACCACGAGCCCCGCCGCCACGCCGGACAGACCGCCGTAGCGGGCGAGCGACGGCTCCAGCGCATGGAGCGCGGCGCCGATCACCCCAGCCGCCACGAGATAGAGGATCCGCGCCCGCCACGGCAGCAGCCGCTCGGCCCAGCTCCCGGCAACGGCCACCACGAGCGCATTCCAGAAGAGGTGGCTCACGCTGAAATGCACCCAGTGCGACGTCAGCACCCGCCACCACTCGCCTTGCGTCACGCGCGCCCGGTCGTAAACGAGCAACTCCGACGCGCCGGGAATGATGTAAACCAGGAGGGCGGCGACGATGACGGCGGCCGTGGCCCAGGGCCACGCCACCAGCGGAAGAGGTTTCGATTCGGTGCTCAATGTTTCCGGCGAAGCCAGGCAGCCGCGCCCAACAAGGCAAGCAGTCCGACAAAGCCCGGCCCAAAGTCGCCGCTGCCCGTGTAGCCAGGCCGGCGCTCCACCTTTACCTCCCCCGGCGACTGCTTCAGGCGCTCGCGAAACGCGCCCAGCTCGGCCTGCAGATTCAGGATCAGGTCGGTCGTCGCCTGCTCAAAGCCCTTCCCCGCATCCTCCTGCAGGTTCGCGGTGACGTACTTCGCCGCCGCGCTGCCCTTGACTTGGCTCGCGCCGCCGGCGCGGAACAGGAGGTGCTCGGACGCGATGTCGTAAACCGCGGCCTCCATGATGGTGTGGGTGTCGTTGACGTTCCCCTTGAAGATGTAGGCGCCGACGATGGTCCAGTAAGAGAGGGAGAGGAAGTTCTCGTCGGTGAACTGCGTCTGGTCATAGCCGACCAGCGCCACCACATCGACGTTCAGCATCCGGCGCACCTGGTTCAGATTTTCAAACCCGCCGCCGGGCCGCAGGTACGTGGAAGGAATGATCTCGATCCGCTCGATGTAATCCAGGCCGCGGAACTGGTCCGCCACCCGCCGCATGAGCTGCGTTTTCTGCATTTCGGTCAGGCCCGCCCCGAGGCGGTAGCTGCCCGTGGTCCCGCCCGCCGGCACAAACGCGATGCCGACGCGCAGCGGCAGCCGCAATACCGGGATGGCGGTCGGCGGCACCGGGTTGGCCTGCTTCGGATACAGATAGGTGACGACGCTGCTCGAACGCTGCGCCTGCTGGGAAGAGCGGAAGAAGCTCGCGCAGCCGCTGAAGGCCACGACGGCCGTGAGCATCGCCGCCGAAACCAGGCCAAGCCGGACCAAGGGGGTGTTCATGCGCCGGCATCCTCCACGGTGGCCGCGGCGATTCAACGCGGATTCCGCGGCCCCCGCATCGATAAAGCTGATGATCCCATCGAGTTTCCCCAGGCTCGCGCCGCGCTCCGCGGGCCAATCCGCGCTTCGCCGTTGCGGAACCCTGCGTCCGCCGCCTTAGTCGACGGGCCATCATGATCACTGCGCGCACTGACCACCTGATCGATCTCGCGCTCGAGGAAGACGCGGGGCTCGGCGATGTGACCAGCCGGGCGATCTTCAACGCCCAACATCGGAGCCGTGCCTTCATCGAGGCCGCCCAGGACCTGGTCCTCTGCGGCGTCGCCGTCGCCGCGCGCGTGTTCGAGCGCGTCGACCCCGCGCTCAAGGTCACCCTCCTCGCCCGGGATGGCGACCGGCTGGCCTGCGGCAACCGCGTCCTCCAGGTCGCGGGCCCCACGGCCTCGCTGCTCACGGCGGAACGCACCGCGCTCAATTTTCTGCAACGGCTCTCCGGTGTCGCCACCCAGTCGGGCAGATTCGCCGCCGCCATCGCGGGCACCGGCGTCCGCATCGTGGACACCCGCAAGACCACGCCCGGCTGGCGCGCGCTCGAGAAATACGCCGTGCGCTGCGGCGGTTGCTTCAATCACCGCTCCTCCCTGGGCGAGCACGTGCTCATCAAGGAGAACCACATCGCCGCCGCCGGCTCCCTCACGCGCGCCGTCCAGCTCACCCGCGCCGCCGCGCCGCACCTCGCCAAGATTGAGGTTGAAGCCAAGTCCCTCCCCGAGGTGAAGGAGGCGCTCCGCGCCAAGGCCGATGCCATTCTCCTCGATAACATGAAACCCGCGCAGGTCCGCGAGGCCGTCGCCCTCATTGCTGGCGCCGCGGTGGTCGAAGTCTCCGGCGGCGTGCGCTTCGACACCCTGCGCGACTACGCGCTGCCCGGCGTCGATGTCATCAGCATCGGCGCGCTCACGCACTCGGCCCCCGCGGCCGACCTGAGCCTCACGCTGGTGGGCGCGACCGACAGCAAGGCCGGCCCGCCCGCGGCCCGGAAGCGGCGGCGGGAGAACCGGCCATGAACGTCCTTCGCACCGACTGCCTCGTCATCGGCGCCGGCCTCGCCGGCTCCGCCTACGCGCTCCGCGCCGCCGCCAAGGGCCTCAAGGTCGAACTCCTCTCGCTCAATGGCCCGCTGCAGGCCAACAGCGACTGGGCCCAGGGCGGCATCATCTACGACGTCGGCCACGATCCCGCCCTGCTCGCGCGGGACATCATCGAAGCCAGCGACGGCGTGGCCAACCCGGCCGCCGTCCAGCAGCTCGTCCACGAGGGACCGCGCGCCGTCGAGGAACTCCTCCTCCAGGAACTGGGCGTCGGCTTCGACCGTGATGCCGCCGGCGTGCTCGACTTCACCCGCGAGGGCGGGCACAGCGCCCGCCGGATCATCCACGCCAAGGACACCACCGGGCATGCCATCCTCGCCTCGGTCGCCCAGCGCGTGGACGCCACGCCGTTGATCTCCCGCCGCCTCGGCTGGGTCGCGATCGACCTGCTCACGCTCTCGCACAGCTCGGACAACGTCAGCGACCACTACGAGCCGCTCACGTGCTTCGGCGCGTACGTGCTCAACACCGAGACCGGTGAGACGCTCGCGATCGTCGCGAAGAAGACGGTCCTCGCCACCGGCGGCCTGGGGCAGATCTTCCTGCACTCGACCAACCAGCCCGGCAGCGTCGGCCACGGCGTGGCGATGGCGTTTCGCGTCGGCGCCCGCCTCATCGACCTCGAGTACGTCCAGTTTCACCCGACGGTCTTCGCGAAGAAGAACGCCCCGCGCTTCCTCATCACCGAGGCCATCCGCGGCGAGGGCGCCGTCCTGCGCAATACCCGCGGCGAGCGGTTCATGGACGCGATCAACCCGCGCGGCTCCCTGGCGCCGCGCGACATCGTGGCCCGCGCGATCACCCACGAACTCACCACGAGTGGCGACGAGTGCGTCTACCTCGATCTGTCGGCGATGAAGCCGGACTTCATTCGCGAGCGCTTCCCGAGCATCTACAGCCGGTGCCTCGAGCACGGCGTGGACATCACCTCGCAGCCGATCCCGGTCGTGCCCGCGGCGCACTTCGCCTGCGGGGGGGTGCACGCCGACCTGCAGGGGCGCACCAGCATCCGCCACCTCAACGCCATCGGTGAAACCGGTTGCACCGGCCTCCACGGCGCCAACCGGCTCGCCAGCACCTCGCTGCTCGAGTGCCTGGTCAGCGCCAAATTCGCCGCGCTCGCCGACGCGCAGGACATCGCCACGCAGGCGTTTCGTCTCCCCGTCCCGCGCGAGTGGGAAAGCCCGACTGGCGAGGCCGATCCGGTGCTCATCCGTCAGGACATGCTCCAGATCCAGCACACGATGTGGAACTACGCCGGCGTCGTGCGCTCACCCAAGCGCCTCACGCGCGCCCGGCGCATCCTGCTGGAACTGCGCGAGGAGGTGCAGAGTTTCTATCGCGGCTGCCGGCTCTCCCGGGAGCTCGTCGAACTCCGCAACGCCATCCAGACCGCGCTATTGGTGGTGCACGCCGCCAGCCTCAATCCGCGCAGCCGCGGCAGCCACTACGTCGTCGAGCAGCAGTGATCCGGCGCGCCGACCCGGCGCCGCCCTCACTGCGGACAACTCGCGCGCCGCCGGGCCTCGGCGACAATCTGCTCCAGCGCGTGGAAATCCTCGTCGCGTGTGCGGCTCTCGATGATGAAATCGAACTTCGAGGCTTCACGCAGCTCGGCTTCCGCCGTCTTCATCCGGCACGCGATCTCCTCCTCGCCCTCCGTCGCCCGCGCGCGCATGCGCGCCACGAGCCGGTCCCGGTCCACCCGGATGAACACCGTGGTCAATGCCCGCTGCAGGCGCTCGTCCGCCCGGGCCGCGCGGCGAATGCTCTCCACGCCCTGCACGTCGATGCTCATCACGAGGCTTCGGCCTTGCGCCAGCGGTTCCAGCACGCTCGAGCGCAGCGTCCCGTACATCCGGAAGCGGTTGTTGCCATGGACCTGCGCCCACTCGAGGAACTCCCCGGCCGCGACGCGGCGTTCGAACTCGTCCGGTGCGAAAAAGTGATAGTGCACGCCGTTGACCTCGCCCTCCCGCGGTGGCCGCGTCGTCGTGGTCACGACGCGCGAGAACTCCGGCGCCTCGGTCACCAGCCGGTCGCACAGGGTGCTCTTCCCCGAACCCGCCGGTCCGGCGATCACCAGGAGGACAGCTGACGAGCCGTCTCGCACACGAGACGTCGGGCTGGAGGCGTCAGACAAAGTCATGCCGCACCGAAACGGAATCGGTGCGTCACCTCAATACGTGAATGAGATGACCGTCAGCAGCAGTCCGTAACCCGCGAGACAGCCGCCAATCACCCGCGTGCGCGCGGGCTGCGCAAACACCCACCCCAGGAAATCCCGCATCCGCCACGGCTGCGCCGCGAGCCAGATCGCGACCGTGAGCGCGACGTAAACGAAGGCCACCATGAAGAGCCGCAGCGGCTTGTCGTACTGCATGTAGGCCGCCTGCAACAGCGGCGTCGCGCCCATGAGAATCACCGCGCTCAACCCGCGCACCGCGAGGAAGTCCGGCACGCACTTGAACGCCAGCACCGCAATCGCGGCGAAAGCGATGAACAGGTAAACCCGGTATTCCCCGAAGTCCGCGACCGAAAGATGCGCCACTTCGTACAGGAACCACGCCGCCCCGGCGGAAAACAGGACGTACGCCGCCCGGCGCGATCGGGGAAACGCCTTGAGCAGCGCAATCGTCTGCGAATGCCCGACGAGCAGCGGCACCCCCAGCGCAAGGAGGAGCAGTGCAGTGATGATCGTGGCGAGGGTGAGTGACATGGAGAAGGACAATGGTGAGGGCGACGCGGAGGTCCGGCGAGTTCTTACTCTTTCTCTTCCTCTTCCTCTTCCTCTTCCTCTTTCTCCTCTGTCCGGCCGGCAGCTCCATACTCCGCCTGCTCTTCCCTCACCTGCTTGGCAAAGTGCGCAATCAAGCCGGCCGTGGTCGACACGACTTCCAGCAGAATCGATTTTCCCTCATCGGCCCGCTCTGCCGTAAGGAGGCGGCGCGTTACCAACACGTCCAGACAGGCCGCGCACTCGAGACCAGAGCCTCGGGCCGAATCCAGGTACCGCGACCGGTCCACGAATGAACGCTTCCCGTTACCTTCGGCCAGGTTCAGCGGAATGCTGGTGCTGGCTCGGTCTAGTTGGTCACGAACCGAAATTTTTGCAGGTAGCTCGTCCAGAAGGGGCGCAACCCATGCGATGAATTTTAAGGCTCGTTGATAGGCCACCAGGCGCTCGTGATCGAAGATGGCAGGCATGGGGAGAGTAAGAGAAAGAGTAAGAGTAGGAGAAGGATTTCTTACCCCCGATCCCCATACAACGTACTCGCCGTCGCCCGCGTGATTTTCAGCGGCACCATCTGCCCGATCAACTCCGCGGGTCCGTCAAAAACGCACACGCGGTTGCCGCGCGTCCGGCCGGTCAGCCGCGCGCCGGTCTTGTCGCGGCCATCGACGAGCACCTGCTCCACGGTCCCGACCAGCGCCGCCGTGCGGCGCAGCGAATTTTCCTCCAGGATCGCGAGCAGCTCCTGGTTGCGGCGTTCCTTTACCTCCTCATCGACCTGGTCCGGCAGCGTCGCCGCCGGCGTGCCGGTCCGGATCGAGTACTTGAAGATGTACGCCATGTCGAAATCGCAGGCGCGGAACAGCTCGCACGTCTCGCGGAAGTCGTCCTCCGTCTCGCCCGGAAAGCCCACGATCACGTCGGTCGAAAAATACATCCCGGGCTGCACCGCGCGCAGCGCCTCGACGATCTCGCGGTAGCGCTCCCGCGTGTACGGCCGGTTCATCGCGCGCAGGATCCGGTTGCTGCCCGACTGCATCGGCAGGTGCACGTAGCCGCAAAGCTTCGGCAGCCGGCCGTAGGCGGCAACGAGGTCGTCCTTGAACCCGCGAGGGTGGGGCGAGGTGAACCGGATCCGCTCGATGCCATCCACCGCGTGCACGCGCTCGAGCAGCTGCACGAAGGGCGTGACGCCGTCGGTGTGCACGTAGTCGCGCCGGCCGTAACTCGTCACGATCTGCCCGAGCAGCGTGATCTCGCGCACGCCGCGCGCCGCCAGCGCCCGGCACTCGGCCACGATGTCGTCCATCGGCCGCGAGCGTTCGTCGCCGCGCGTCTTCGGCACGATGCAGAACGCGCAGTCCATGTTGCAGCCCTGCTGGATCGAAACGAACGCCGTCACCTGCCGGTCTGCCACGGCGGCATCCGCCCCGTCGGGCCCGGCCACGAGGTGGTCCTTGATCGTGTTCTGCGAACCCGGCTCCTCCGCGATGTCGACGATCGTCTGGCCAATCGGCACGCCCGCCTCCCGCGCCGCGCGCAGGTTGTCGAGATAGCCGGCCACCTGGTGAAACTTCTGGGTCCCGATGATCAGGTCGACGTCCGGCAACTGGTCGAGCAGCGACGCCCCGCGGTTCTGCGCCATGCAGCCGAGGATCCCGAGGACGAAATCCGGCTGCTTCTTTTTGCGCTGCTGCAGGTAGCCGGCCTTGCCAATCGCCTTCTGCTCCGCCGCGTCGCGCACGCTGCAGGTGTTCAGCAGCAGGATGTCGCACTCGTCCTCGTCGGCCACGATCCGGTACCCGCGGCTGCGCAGCATCGCCGCCACCGCCTCGCTGTCGCGCTCGTTCATCTGACACCCGTAGGTTTTGATGTGGACGCGGTTCATGCGGCGGAAGCGTGGCGGAGATCCGCCGGCGAAGCCGCGGTCGGAGTCCGGGTGGGAGCGGTGGGCGTGCGTTTCAACGTGCGAAACGGCTCTAGGTAGCCACCGCCCCGGGAGGGTCAAACGGGATCTGTCCCGGCGCCGCGAGGGCTCGCAGCGCCAGAACTCCTACCGTCCCGCTCAATTCGTCGGGATGGAATACACCTCGAGCAACACGGTGCCGCTGCCGTTGTCGTCAGACGGCTCTGCAACCGCCGTATACAGACCAGGTTCGAGCTCGGTAAGGATCGCGGCGTCCTTGGATCCAGCACTCAGGGGAAACGCGCCCACCTTGGCCGCGGCCGCGGGAATCTTGTCCGCCTCGAGCCGATCGCCCCAATTGTCGTTGTAGAGGATCGGCATCGAGTGGCGGTACAACGTCACATACGGATTGGCCATCCGATCGGTGACGTTGAGGACCGCCAGTCCGGGGCCGACGGCCCGGATGAGGACCAATCGGCTCTGCTCGTCGATGACGAAACCCGCGATCAGCTTGCTGCCCCGCGAGGCCTGGCCGCGGGCCGAGATATTCACCAGCTTACCGGCATCAAGTTTCGGGTCCGCCGCGAGGGCAAGTGGCACATACTCAACGTATCCAATGGTATAGATCGGCTGGTACTCCGGGATGGAGAAGTTGATCACGGCCTCGGGCCCGAGCTCCTTGTAGCCGATCCAGGACCTCAGCTTGATTAGGACCTGGTTCTTGGCCTCGTCCGGAACCGTGACGGTGGTCAGCACGGGATGAGACTCGCGCACTTTGAACCCGCCAAACGGGCCATAAAGGCCCAGTTCAGCAACGAGATGGCCATCGCGCTCAACAAAGCGCGTCGCGCCCAGCTCGGGCAGCCGGACCGGCTCGACGGCAGATAGACAGGATGCGGCCGCGCAGAAGGCAGCGACCACGAGTGGGATGCGTGGGAAACACATGGTCGGCGCGCCATTGCAGCTCGGATGCCAACGACCGCCGCGTTTCATTACTTCCTATTATTCTGGCATTAACAAATCGGAAGAAAATCGTCGGCTACGGCACTGTAGCAAAAGCGAGACACTGACGTTCCGGTTGTGGGAACAGCCGGGGCAGAAACGTGCGCGAACTTGCGCCCGAACTGAAATCCTCGTGTCTCAGCCCCCCGCATGCGTCTCCGGCTCCTCCTTTCACCCGTACCCGTGGCCCTCCTGTTGGCCGCCAGTCCGGCTTGGGCCGTCACGCCCGGAGCCCCGCCCCCCGCCACGCCCCCACCGCAGGGAGCCTCGGCCCCCGCGCAGAACCCCGCCGCCTTTGACCCGGACGCGTTGTATGAAGCTGGCCGTCAGCTCTTTGAGGAATACGCGCCGCCCGAGGTGAAGGAGGAGTACATGTTTCCTTCGAAGGAACAGTGGGCCCAACTTGTGTCACGCCTTCAGGCCGCCCTCGAGGGCGACTCGCTCGACGAGATGGCGGCGCGGGCGCCTGAGGCGCGCAACCTCCTGAACGCATTGCGACTCGCCGGGGCCGAGGGCGAGTTGGCCGACTGGCTTGCCCAGCGGCTCGATGAACTCGACGCAGCGCAGCAGGCGAAGTCCCTGCCGGCGCCTCGCCCGAAGCCCGCCCCGCGCCCGGAGCCCGGCAAACCAGGTTTGCCGCCGCCCACGCCCGGCGAACCGGTCCCGTACTACGATCTCTGGTTTTCCCGGGTCAAAAACCGCCCGATTCCCGGCCGCGCCAGCGAACTGGTGCCGACGTTGCGCGAAGTGTTCGTGGCCGAGGGCGCGCCGCCCTCGCTCGTATGGCTGGCCGAGGCCGAGAGCTCGTTCAACCCCCAGGCCCGCAGCCCGGTCGGCGCGCGCGGGTTGTTCCAACTCATGCCCGAGACCGCCCGCTCGCTCGGCCTCGACACGTTTCTGCCCGACGAACGCGAGCACCCGGAGAAATCCGCCCGCGCCGCCGCCCGCTACCTCCGCCGTCTGCATGGCAGGTTCGGTAGCTGGCCTCTCGCGCTCGCCGCGTACAACGCCGGCGAAGGTCGCGTCAGCCGCGCTCTCGCGAAACGCCAGGCCCGCGACTACGCCAGTATCGCCGACGCGCTCCCCGCCGAAACCCGGATGTACGTCCCCAAAGTCTGCGCCCTCGTCGCCGTCCGCTCCGGCACGAACCTGTGGTGACGGCCGGCAACGCCGGTCGGCATCACGTTTCAAGTGGAAAGGTTGGCAGGTTGCAGGTTTAGCCGCCGTGGGAACGAGACCGACCCGCAGGAGCGGGTGAAAACCTTATATACCTTCAGACCAACACGTAACGACTGAATTTCCCTCCCAGGCTCCGAACGCCTGCCACTTTCACTCTCACTTTCACTCTCACTCCGCAGGTGACAGCTCAAACATCCGATCAATGCAGCGGGCCGCACGCTGGCGGATCTGCTCGTCCAGCACCACCACTTGGTCCGGACGCGGGGCGCGCAGGACATCCCGCACCTTCTCCAGCGAGTTGAGCTTCATGTAGGGACAGAGCCGGCAGCCGCCGATGAACGTCTTCTCCGGCGTCTCCACCTGCAGCCGCCCCACCAGTCCGCACTCGGTCAGCATCAGGAAATACGGCGCCCCGGTCGTCTTCACGTACTTCATCATCGCGCCCGTGCTCCCCACAAAGTCGGCCGCCCGCGCGACCTCCGGCGTGCACTCCGGGTGCGCCACCACCTTCAGCCCGGGAAAACGCACGCGCGCCTCGGCGATGTCCGCCGGCGTGAACTCGTCGTGCACCATGCAGGTGCCGTCAGACGTGATGATCTCCTTGTCCACGCCCCGGCGCTTCAGCTCGTCGCGCAGGTTCTGCCCCATCAACCGGTCGGGCACGAAGAGGATCCGCCGCGCCGGCAGGTTCGAGACGATGTGGTAAACGTTGCCCGAGGTGACACACACGTCCGACTCCGCCTTCACCTCCGCCGTGCTGTTGATGTAGCACACGACCGTCGCGTCCGGATACAGCCCCTTCAGCTTCCGCACGTCCTCGCCGGTGATGGAGTCCGCCAACGAGCAGCCAGAGCCGCGGTCCGGCACGACCACCATCGCCTCCGGCGACAGGATCTTCGCAGTCTCGGCCATGAACACCACACCCGCGAACACGATCATCTTCGCCTGCGAGTCCCGCGCCTTGAGGCTCAGGAAATACGAGTCCCCGCGGTAGTCCGCCACGCCGTAGATGATCTCCGGTTCGACGTACGAGTGCGCCAGGATCACCGCGCCTTTCTCCTGCTTCAGCCGGTTGATCTCGAGGGTCAGCGGCGCGATCTCACGGCAGGTTTCCAGGTTCCATTTCCGGCCCCGCGGATCGCACTCCACGTGCATCATCGAGCGCAGCAGCCGCTCGGCTTCGACTTCAATGGCGTCCTCGGTGGCGATCATCGCCGGCAATGAAAGTCCATCGCCCGCCCCAGTCAAAACCCCAGCCCGCCCGACGGCAAAAACCAGCGTCGGGCTTTGACCGAAATCACGGCGACCCGAGATAACGCGCCAAATCTGGCGTGTTATCGCCGATAATACGCCAGATTTGGCGTGTTATCTCGGCTTTCGGCCGCCTGCGTTGCGTCCGGCCCATGGGCCCGCCACTCGTCCGCCCAACCGTCCTGCTCCCGCGCCGAGTCATTCCCGCCGAGCCATTTGCACCCGCCGACCCGCCCGTTATCCTGCCACCCTCGCCACCGCATGAGCACCAAGATCAACGCCTACGCCGCGCTCAGCCCGCGCGCCCCGCTCCAGCCGTTCGCCTACGAACCCGGCCCGCTCGGACCCGAACAGGTCGAGATCAAGGTCGAGACCTGCGGCATCTGCCATTCCGACCTGTCGATGTTGGACAACGAGTGGGGGATGACGAAGTACCCGATCATCCCGGGCCACGAGGTCACCGGCACGGTCGTCGCCACCGGCCCGCAGGCGAAGCGCGTCAAGGTGGGCGATCGCGTGGGGCTCGGCTGGAACTCCGGCAGCTGCCTCGCGTGCCCCGCGTGCCTCGCGGGCGACCACAATCTCTGCGTCGACGTCGAGGGCACCATCGTCGGCCGCCCCGGCGGCTTCGCCGAGCGCGTGCGCTGCCACTGGGTGTGGGCCACGCCGATCCCGGCCGGCGTCGATCCCATCTCCGCCGGCCCGCTCCTCTGCGGTGGCATCACGGTCTTCAACCCCATCGTCGAGTTCCGCGTGCGCTCCACCGACCGCGTGGGCGTCGTCGGCATTGGCGGACTCGGCCATCTCGCGCTCCAGTTCCTCAACAAATGGGGCTGCGAGGTCACCGCATTCACCTCCAGCGACAGCAAGCGTGACGAGGCCCGCCGGCTCGGCGCGCACCACGCGGTGAACTCGAAGGACGCCGCCGCGCTCAAGCAAATCGCCGGCACGCTCGACTTCCTCCTCGTGACGGTGAACGCGCCGCTCGACTGGAAGGCCCTGCTCGCCACGCTCGCGCCCAAGGGCCGCATGCACTTCGTCGGGGCCGTCCTCGAGCCCATCCCGATCGCCGCCTTCGGTCTGATCTCCGGCCAGAAATCGGTCTCCGGTTCGCCCACCGGCAGCCCGGCGACCGTCGACAAGATGCTCGCCTTCTGCGCGCGCCATCAAATTGCCCCGCAGGTCGAGCGCTTCCCGATGTCGCGCGTGAACGACGCGCTCACCCACCTGCGCGAAGGCAAGGCCCGCTACCGCGTCGTGCTCGAAGCCGACTTCCGCTGACGCACGCCGGGAAAGAGCGAGGGTGGCCCCGGCTACCCCATTTTCGTCCTCGCCAACGCCGTCGACAGGAGAGCGCCAATCGGTTTCGGTCGGCCGCGGGTCGCCCCAACCTTCGCGGCCGATCCGGTCCATGCTCTCCCCCCGCTTGCGCTCAGTCCTGCCGTGGCTTCTCGCGGTCAGCGTGCTCGTCTTTGGCGTCACGCTCCGGTTCGTCTATTTCGACAACGTCCACGGCCAGTCCGACGAAGCGATCACCCTGGGAGTGGTGCAGCATCTCCGCACGACGTCGGACTGGGACAACAACTGGATCAAGGCCGACCTCTCGGAGGATCTCCGCCGCAACCAGTACAACTTTTCGACCCACCTGTACGCCACGTACCTGTTCGACCAGGGCGTCCGGCTCATCCCCGGGCTCGAGGGATGGCGCACGCGCGACTCCGGGTTTCACGTCTTCCGGTTCTTCGTCGCGCTGCTCGGCGCCGCCGTCGTCCTGCTCTCGTTCAACCTGGCGCGTCGGCTCCTCGATTTTTCCACGGCGGTCGTCGCGACCTTGTTCGTGGCGGTGGCGCCACTCCTGGTGCAGGACGCCCACTACATCCGCCCCGAGCCGCTCACGACCGCGCTCACACTCGGCGCCATCCTGCTGTGCGTGCCCACTCCGCGGTTCTCTTCCTGGCGTGTACTGGGCGCCGGCTTCCTGCTGGGCCTGCTCATCGCCTGCAAAGTCTCGCTCCTGATCCTCGCGTGGCTGCCGCTCGTCCCCCTGCTGGGCCAACCGCTGCCGCTCGGGCGGCGCGTCGCCCTCGCCGCGGCCACCTTCTGCGTCCTGGCCCTCGGCTTCGCGGTCGGAGCGCCCGGCGCGATGCTTCACCCCGCCGCCTACCTCAGCGGTATCCGAGACCTGATGACGCAGTACGCCGGCGTTCACCCACCGCACAGCCACATCGATGGCGGGTGGACGGGCGACATGATGCTGCGCTACTTTGGCTCAACCCTTGGCTGGACCACTTTCGCGTTGTTCATCTTCGGCCTCGTCCGGCTGGCCGTGCTGCGCCGGTGGGTCGTGCTCGCGCTGGCGGCGGTGCCGGTGCTCCTGTTTGGCGGCTACTTCGCCACCCGTTCGGTGTTCTTCGAACGCAATCTCAGCCACGTGCTGCCCCTGTTCCTGATCCTCGCCGCCTGGGGCCTCGTGGAACTCGTCCGGCTGGCGCACCACCGCTCTCTCCGCCTGGCGGTGCCGCTCGCCGCGGTCCTGTTGGTCGCGGCTCTCGCGCGTCCGGCCAGCGTCACCGCCCGCCTGATCGGCCAGGAGTATTCCGGCCAGGCAAACGCCGCGCACGACCGCATTGCCCAGGTCGCCGCGGAACAGCATTCGGACGCCGCGAAATGGGAGGAGCTCCTGCTCGTGGACGAACCGCTCAGGCGCCTCGCCGCGCATTTTCAGGACAGCAGCCAGCCCGTGCTGCTGCGCATCGCGGACTATGCGGACGAAGGCACCGCCGCGAACCTCGCCCGCCTCCGCCGCGAATTCGTCGTGGAAACAATCGCCAACCACCCGGGCACGTTCCCCGAACTCCCCACCTGCACGCTGCTCACCTACCACATGTCCCGCGTGTGGTTTCTGCGCGTCACCGGTCCCCGCCCCCGCAGCTAGACCCTCGAAGCGCCACCAGCTCGTTTCCTCCGTGCCGATAGGCCCGCTCTTCCTCCCAAAATGGCTCCGCCATTTTGCTTAGCAGACTGGCGGACGCAGTCCGACAGTCTGCTACCGGAACATTCGCCACGCGCCGAGCACGCTCGGCGCCCAGCGCAGCAGCGAACGCCAGTGCCGCACGGCCAGGAACCCGCCGAGGGCAAGGCCGCCGAGCAGCAGCCAGCGGCTGCCGCCGCCCAACCCGCCCGCGAGGCCGCTGACCGAGCTCCAGCCTTGGCGCAGCTGCGCCGTGCTGGTCGCGAGCATCTGGCGATGCAGGTCCGACTCCGCGATCAGGAGCTGCTTGCGCGCCGCGAGTTCGTTCATGGCGAGGGTCGCAGGCATTGGATGTCCTTTTTGAATTCCCCGATCGTGGCCGCAAATGGCCCCGGCCCGCGCCGCACGCGCCGCCGCAACCACCAAAGCAGGCCGGCGCCGGCCGCCAGCGTGAGCCCGGCGAGTCCCGCCAGCCCGAGGTAGCCCGCCTCGTCCCACAACAGCAGCGCGAGCGTGCCGATGGTCACCAGCAGCCCGGCCGCGATCAGCGTCACCGCGACGGCGAGCCACACGAGGAGCGAAACGAGCCGCAGCTTTTCCTCCTGCAATTCCACGCCCAGCAACTCGAGCCGGGTTCGGACGAGCCCGAGCGCCGAGGCGCCGATCTGCTGCGCCACGTCCACGCCGCCACCGGCCGGAGGCGAACCGTTGTCCTCCGACGCGCTCATTTGCGGCGCAGCAAAACCCCGAGCAGCACGCCGACGCCAAACGCCACCGCGATCGACTCGTACGGGTGCGCGCGAATCGTCGTATCGGCCTTCTTCGCCGCCTCGCGCGCCGACGCCAGGCCGCGCGCATGCAGGTCCTCGCAGGTTGCCTTTGCCTTCTCGACCGCGGCCGCGAGCCGCGCCCGCGTCTCCTTGGCCGCCCCGCTCGCGTCGTCGGCCGTCGCACGCAACAGGGCCTCGGCGTCCGCCGCCAGCGTGCGCAAATCGTCCATCACGCGCTCACGCGCGATCCGGCTCTGGGCTTCATCCATGTCCGGGAAGTACGTTTCCATGATCGTGGGGGTTGAGTGAGGGTGCGGAAAACAGGGAAGAGCGGGCACCTAAAAGTCGTCGGCTGCATAGGCGGGCGTCGCGCCGTCCTGACCGGCGACAAACTCAGCCACCCGGCACGCTTGTGCCAGCGCCGCAGACACTTTTACGCCCGTTAGAATTCGCCCGAGCAGCGCGCCCAAGAACGCATCGCCGGCGCCGACCGTATCCTCGACGTGCACCGGGCGGCCATCCTCCCAGAGCCATTTGCCGTCCCACCACAGACCGGCACCAAACGCCCCGGCCGTCACGCAGACGCGTTCGATGCCGTGCTTCGCCGCGACCTGGGCCGCGGCTGATGCCAGTTCCTTCGGCCGGAGGTGGGGGCGGTCGACGAGGCGCGCAAGTTCGCCGTCATTGAGTTTGAGCATCTGCGCCCGCCGCAGCGCCAGCGCCACGCCGGGCCCGCGGTCGTAAGGCGGCCGCAGGTTCAGGTCGCACACGCGGAGCGCGTCCGGCCAGCGGCGCCACAGGCCCTCGAGCACCGCGCGGTTGGCCCGGCTGCGCAGCGCCAGCGAACCGGACACGATGGCCGCCGGCCCCAGCTCCCGTCGTCCCTTGCGCGGCGCCGGAATCGCATCCCACGCCGCGCCGCGCTCGATGTCGAAGTGCGGCAGGCCCTGCGCGTCGAGCGTCACGCGCACCACGCCCGTCGGCCGCCGCGCCACGCGGGCGATCCCCCGCGTTTCCACCCGCCAGCCGGTCACCCGGCGCAGCGCCTCGTCGCCAAGCGCGTCGCGGCCGACCGCACTCACCGGCACGGCGTCGAGACCGTGTCGGGAGAGATGATACGCCACGTTCAGCGGCGCGCCGCCCAGGAACAGGCCCCGGGGGAGGAAATCCCAGAGCGCTTCACCGAAGCACACCACACGGGGAGAGGAACGATGGACCGTCATGAGGAGGAGCTTTGAAGGAAGCGGGCGGACAGGCGGTTCCGCCCGATCTTGCTGGCAGCCGGCAGGATGTCTCGGGCCTCGCGGCTGACAACGCCCCGCCACTGACAATTTGGTCAGTCGCCGGTTTCCGCCCGCCGCCATCGCGACGACCGCATCGGCCCGTCAGGTCGCCGGGACCGGCGCGGGGGCGTCACTCTCCGGCGGTTTGGGACGGAGCGGCACCACGGCCGCCGCGGTGGCTTCGCCGCGCCGCCGGCGAATGACGCGCTGGAAAAACAGGTTATTCGGCACCTGCATCACCGAGCCGTCGCCCGCGTCGAGCGTCGTGTACACGAAGTTCAGGTCCGCCACGACGCCCTTCACCTGCTCCCCCACAAACTCGACCTCGTCGCCGACCGAGAACGGCCGGTACAGCATGATGATGACCGTGCAGAGCGTGTTGCTGAGCACGCTCCACACCGCGACGAACCCGATCGCCACCATCGCGAGGATGGTCGAGATGACGCCCCAGAAGCCGCCGACGTTCAGCCCGAAGGCGCCGAGGATCAGCACCAGCGCGGCGATCACGATGACCCATTTGAGGAAGCGTTGCACCGGCGCGATGTCCGCCTCGGTGAAGCTGGTCCGTCGCGTCAGCACGCGGAGTCCGCGCCGAAGTGCAAAGTGCAGAAAGATGGCCCCGGCGCCGATCAGCAGCGCCGTCGGCACGGCGGCGGCGAGGGTGGGGAGGAGGTCAGTGAGATCGGGAAACCGCGTGGTCATGCCCCGCCGGAGACCAGCCCCCGCCGACAAGGTTCACCGGATGGCGCCATGCGGCTATCATGGAGACGTGTCCTGGCTGCAGGATTGTCTGCCGCGAGACCGCCGGTAGTCTTCCGGCGTGCGGGCCTCCGTCTACCCCCGTTGGACCACCAGCCTTTTCTGCCTGATCGGCACGCTCGTCGTGCCCCTTCGGGCTGCCGATGAAGTCACAACGCCCGACGCCCGCGTGGGCGTGCTGGTCGACAACTATCCGTTTTCCTACCGCACCGCGCAGGGGAACATTGCTGGCTTCGCCTACGACCTTGCCCGTGAGATCGAACGCGTCATGGCGCTGCGGTTCGAGCGGGTGGAAGGTCCCACCCAGGAGATCAACGCGGCCTTTCGTGAGGGCCGGCTCGACCTGCTGCAGAGCTACGCGGATTCCCCGGAGCGCGCCAAGGAGGTCGGTTTCTCGGTGCCGTACACCACGATGGCGGGAGCCATTTTTGTCCGGGTCGGCGATCGGCGCGTTTCCTCCTTCACGGATCTGCGCCGCCTGCGAGTCGCCGTGCATCAGGGCAGTCTCGGCGAAACGGTCCTGCGGCGCGCGGGCTTCGAAGCCGCCATTGTGCCTGCGCGGTCGGTCGAGGATACGCTGCAGAAGGTCGCCCGCGGCGAGGCCGACGCCACGCTGGTGGGTCGCCTGAGCGGCCTCGCGCTCGCGCACCACATCGGTCTCAAGAACATCCGCGCGCTGCCCGCCAAGGTGCCGCATTACGAGGTTCGCTATTGCTTTGCCGTCCACCGCTCCAATTCCGAGCTCCTCGCCCGGATCAACGAGGGCCTTGCGATCCTTGTGCGGACGGGCCGCTTCGACGAAATTCACGAGCAGTGGTTCGGCCACATCGAACCCGTCGGGTACTCCGCGTTGCAGGTCTCCCTCGCCGTCGCGGTTGGGCTGGGCCTCGCGCTCATCGTTTCCCTCTGGGCCGTCGTGCGGCTGCGGCGCCTGCAACGACGGATTCTGCGCCAGCAGGAGGCGCTGCGCGCCAGCGAGGAATGGCATCGCACGCTCTTCGAGGGAGCGCACGACGGGCTCGTCGTGCTGGAACGCGACGCCGCCGGCGAACTGAACGTCCGCCAGATCAACCCGGCCGCGCTCGCCCTGCTCGGCGCCGCGCCGCTCCCAACCGGCACGCCGCTCCGACAGGTCCTCGACTCCGAGGCTCCGTTGCTGGAGCAACTCACCCCCGCCATCGCCCGCGGCGGCACCGCCGAATTCGAATACCAGCGCGCCGGGAAGGCCGCGTGGTGGCGCGTGAAGGTCGGCCCGCTGGGCCAGCACACCCTCTTGTCGCTGGCCGACGCCACCGATGCCGTCCGCACGCGCGAACAGCTCCGCGAACAGGAGCAGCGGCTGATGCAGAGCCAGAAACTCGAGGCCATCGGCACCCTCGCCGGCGGCGTGGCCCACGATTTCAACAACATCCTGACCGCCATCTTCGGCAACACCGAGGTCAGCCTGCTCACGCTGCCGCCCGATCGGCCCGAGGTTGAACTGCTGCAGCGCGTCATGCAGGCGGCCGGCCGGGCCCGCCAGCTCGTGCGTCAGATTCTCACGTTCTCGCGTCATCAGGCCACGGTGAAGCAGCCGCTGCACACGGGGCCCGTGATCCAGGAAACGCTCGACCTGCTCCGCTCCGCCGCGCGCAGCACCGTCACGCTGGAGTTCCGGGCCACCCCGGGCTTACCGCCCGTCATGGCTGACCCCGGTCAGCTGCACCAGGTGCTCATGAACATCGGCATGAACGCGGTGCAGGCGCTGCGCGGGTCAACCGGCCGCCTCACCTTGACCGAGGATCTGGTGGAGTTCCCCGCGCCGGATCGCATGCCGCCGCCCGGGCTGCCGCCGGGCCGCTATGTTCGTATCGGCCTGCAGGACACCGGACCGGGCATCCCGCCGAACGTCCTGCCCCGCATCTTCGAGCCGTTCTTTTCCACCAAGCCCGCCGGCGAGGGCACCGGGCTCGGGCTGTCGGTCGTGCACGGGATCATGCACCAGCACGGCGGCGCGGTGACCGTCGCGAGCGAGCTCGGCCACGGCACGCGCTTTGACCTGTACTTCCCGGTGAGCGATGCGCCGCCGGCGCTGTTCCGCGAGCCCGAACCCAAGCCCGCCAGCGGGCGGGGAGAGATGATCCTGCTGGTGGACGACGACGACGACTGCCTGCGCGGCGTGCGGCAGGCGCTGACGCAGCTCGGCTATCGTGTCACCGCCTTCAGCCGCGCCGAGGAGGCGTTGGCGGCGTACCGCGCCCGCCCGGACGGGTTCCGGCTGATCATCACCGATCTCGCCATGCCCGGCATGAACGGGCTGCAGTTCGTCAGCGCGGTCCGCACGCTGGATCCGGAGAAGCCGATTGTGCTCGCGAGCGGTTTCTTCAGCGAGGCCGAGGAAGCCGAAGCCCACCGACTCCACGTCTCCCGCTGCATCCACAAACCCCTTACGGTGTCATTGCTCGAGACGCAGCTCCACAGCCTCCTGCGCGCGAAGTCCTAACCGGAACGGCCTTTGTCCATGGTCTTCTGACCTCTGATTCCTGACATCAGATTTCCGGCCTCCGGCTTCCGGCTTCTGGCCTCTGGCTTCCGCCCTCAGTACACCACGCGCTCGGACTCAGTCACCTGGTAGGTCGGCGGCTTGCCGTCGGCGGTGGTGACGCCGGTGAATCGCACGTCTTCCGCAAGCTTCACCTGCACCACCGCCCCGGCGGGCAGGCGCACGCGGTCGAAGGTCACGCCCTTGGTCCGGTGGCCCGGCTGGGCGAAGCCGTTGACGAGCACCACCGCGGTGTTCGCCGGTGCCTTCGTCAGGTCGAGGTTCTCGAAGCGAAAATTGCGGAAGTACGGAGCCTCCGGGGCGGCCTCGCCGTCGTTGTTGTAGGGCAGGGCGGTGAGGATGCTGATCTTCTGGAGATCGCAGTCGCGCACCACCACGCCCTCGACGACGTTGCCGCGCTCCGGCGTCGCCTTGATCTGGAGCCCGTGCATGAGGTTGCCCGCGACGCAGTCCTGCACGAGCACGTCGCGCACGCCGCCGGACATTTCGCTGCCGATGGAAATGCCGTGGCCGCGCTTGAACACGCAGTTGAAGACCCAGACGCGCTCGGTCGGGCGGTTGATGCGGTTACCTTCCGGGTTCTTGCCCGACTTGATGGCAATGCAGTCGTCGCCCGTGTCGAAGGTGCAGTTGAAGATGTAGCTGTGGCGCGAGGAATCGGGGTCGATGCCGTCGCCGTTGCGCACCGCGGTTGTGATCGTGAGGTCGTGGCAGGTGACGTTCTCGCAATACAGGTAATGAAGCGTCCAGGCGGGCGGCTCCTCGAGCGTGACGCCCTGGATTTCCACGTTCTCGCAATTCATCAGGAGGATGAGCCGGGCCCGGCTGCGGATGCCGCGCGCCGCGATCATCGCCTTGCCCAGGGGCCAGCCGCCGCCCGCGATCCGGCCCGCGCCGCGAATGCTGAGGTTGCGGACGTTGGCGGGGCCCTGGTGATCGAGCCGCCCGGCGTTCAGCAGGCTCGCGTAGGTGTCGAGTTCCCAGCCTTCGAAGCGATTGCGAATGAAGGGCTCGTAGTCAGCCAGCACCGCCGAACCTTGGAGCGTGGCGCCCGCCGCCACCTCGAGCGTCATGTCGCTCTTCAGGAAGAGCGCCCCGCTCACGAACACCCCGCGCGGGATCAGTACGACACCGCCCACCGGGCAGGCATCGATCGCGGCCTGGATGGCCTTCGTGTTGCTGGTCTGCCCGTCGCCCTTGGCGCCGAAGCTCTCGACGTTGAGCACCGTCTCCTTGGCGGGAGTCTTGAGCACCAGCCGCGCACTGCGCGCCACTTCGCGGCCGGAGGCGTCGAGTGCCGCCACCACCAGCGCGACATCCGTCGCCGGCGTGAGCCCCTTGGCCGTGAAGTGCGTCGCGGTCGTCCGCCCCACGGTCACGCTGTCGCGCGTGATCTGGTACGTCACCGCGGTGCCCGGTAGGGCCTTTTCCCAGATGAGGGTGACTTCATCCGAACGCAGGGTCTGCGGCGCCACAAAAGCCCGCAGGGGAGCCAGGGTTGAAGAAGACGCCGCCAGCCCGGGGAGCGCGAGGAGGACGGTGAAAACGAGGCCGAGGAAAGCACGCATGGAGGGGAAAAATATCGGGTCGGCGCCCATCGCCGCAACCACAGGACCTCAGCGTCGGGCGGCGCCGGCACGGTCTCAACTCCCGTTCTTGTCAGACAGATTGGCCCTTTGGCCGGCCGGTTTTGGCGCCGCCAACTGCGCACCGGCTGCACTTTGGCTGGGACAAAAGCTGCGCAGCAAAGCGGGGGCTGATCTGCTAACGTCCTGCCGAGCCCGGCCCCGAGCCGGGCTCTGCTTTTGATGAAAAACCAGTACATCGTCGCCACCGCCGGTGAATTCACCGGACAGACCGGTCGCGTCCTCGCCTCGCATACGTACCCGGAAATCGGGCTGCACTACAGCGTGCGGTTCCCGACGGGCAGCCTTTGGATTCCCGCCAAGGACGTTCGTCTCGCCACGAACGCAGAGCGCCTCGCCGTCGAGCGCTCCCTGACTCTCCGCCCTGCCGCCTAGGCTCGGGGCTGCATCTTTCTCTTACTCTTCCTCTTACTCATTCTCTCATAAGGGATTGAGGGATTGAGGGATTGAGGGATTGAGGGATTGAGGGATTGAGGGATTGAGGGGCCACATCCACCTCTGTGCTTTGCTGGCCGATCATCGGCCCGACGCCCTCAGCTGAGCTTCGCGAAACGCTGACGATACTCCGTCGGCGTAACGCCCAGGTCTTGCGTAAACACCCGCCAAAACGTGCTGGTGTCGCCCAGGCCGCTGCGGACCGTGACTTCCTTCAGAGGGAGATCCGTCTCCGTCAGGAGCCGCCGCGCCTCGTCGACCCGGATCCGTCGCACCACCTCCGCCGGTGAGCCGTCGAGATGCTCCCGGCACCAACGACTGAGCGTGCGCGGACTCATGCCCACCTCCGCGGCGATCCGATCCACCGGCATCGCCTCGTGGATGTGCTCGACGATGAAGCCGGCAACCTCGCGCAACCGGGGCGGTGCCTTCTCCTGCCGCCGCAGCGCCTCGCTGAACTGCGCCTGATTTCCCGAGCGCCGCAGGAATAGCACCATCCGCTTCGCCACCTGCATCGCCACGGCATGGCCGTGATCCTCCTCCACCAGCGCGAGCGCCAGGTCGATTCCCGCCGTCACGCCGGCCGACGTCCACATCGGGCCGTCCTGTACGAAGATGCCTTCGTCGACGACCTTCACCTTCGGATACCGGGAGCGAAAGAGCGGCAAATGCAGCCAGTGCGTCGTCGCGCGCCGGCCATCGAGCAGCCCCGCCCGCGCGAGCAGCAGCGCACCCGTGCAGATGGACACGATGCGGCGAATCCCCGCGTGGTGACGCTCGAGCCAGGTCACAAAAGGCGCGTGATCCTCCGGCACTGGCTCCTGCGCCGATGCCCCGGCCAGGATCACCATATCCGGTGGCGTGGGCACCTCCTCCGGCAGCGGCTGCAGGCCCGCGAGCATCAGCCCGTGCCGTGTCGGGGTCGCCGGCGCCGCCGTGCCAAACGCCTCCAGCTCGTACGCGGTGCGGCCGAGGATTTCGTTGGCGTGGCCCAGCACCTCCCACGGGCCCGCGATGTTCAGCATGCCAGTGCGGGGCGGGATCAGGAACCAGACGCGTTGGGCAGTTCGGCGCATGCGGCCACGCTGGCCAACTTGTCCGAATTTGCAATCCCATCGTCCTTTCGGCCACGCCGCCAACGCGGTATGCTGGGGACGAAGGAGATACACACCATGATCAAGATTGGCATTAACGGTTTCGGACGTATCGGGCGGATGGCGTTTCGCGCCTCTCTGGCGCGCAGCGACGTCCAGGTGGTCGCCGTCAACGACCTGCTCAGCGCCGAACAACTCGCGTACCTGCTCAAATACGACTCGGTCCACGGCCGTCTCGCCCAACCGGTCGTTGTTGAAAACGGCCACCTCCGCGTCGGCGACCGCCTCATCCGCGTCAGCAACGCGCGCGTCCCGGCCGAGACGCCCTGGCGCGACGCGGGCGTCGATCTCGTGATCGAGTCCACCGGCATCTTCCTCACGACCGAGAAAGCCCAGGGCCACCTCCAGGCCGGCGCTCGCCGCGTGATCCTCTCGGCGCCGGCGAAGGACGACACCCCGGTGTTCGTCTACGGCGTGAACCACGAGCGCTACCAGGGCGAAACCGTCATCTCCGCCGCCTCGTGCACCACCAACTGCCTCGCGCTCATCGCCAAGGTCGTCGACGCCGAGTTCGGCCTGAAACGCGGCCTCATGACCACCGTCCACGCCGTCACCGCCTCGCAAAAGACCGTCGACGGCGTCTCCGGCAAGGACTGGCGCTTCGGGCGCGGCATCCTCGACAACATCATCCCGGCCACCACCGGCGCCGCCAAGGCCGTCACCAAGGTTCTCCCGGCGTTGAAGGGCAAACTCACGGGCATGTCGTTCCGCGTGCCCGTGCCGGACGTCTCGGTCGTCGACCTGACGTGCGAGTTGGAGAAGCCGGCGAGTTATGCCGACA
The DNA here is from genome assembly GCF_003054705.1 of Opitutus sp. ER46. Lineage (NCBI taxonomy): Bacteria > Pseudomonadati > Verrucomicrobiota > Opitutia > Opitutales > Opitutaceae > Opitutus > Opitutus sp. ER46. Next base: position 314,590 of record NZ_QAYX01000018.1, on the reverse strand, counting down.
TTTGCGCGGCCATGAAACGCGCGTCCGAGGGTCCGTTGCGCGGCATCCTGGGCTACACCGACGAGGACGTCGTCTCGACCGACCTCCGCGACGAGGGCTGCACCGCGATCTTCGACGCCAAGGCGGGCATCCAGCTCGATCCAACGTTCGTGAAGCTGATCGCCTGGTACGACAACGAGTGGGGCTACGCGAGCAAGCTGCTCGACCTGGCCGCAGTCCGCTGAGCCGGTGCGGGCCGCCCCGACGCCTCAGCTCAACCGACAAAAAGGCCGGGCCGGGAGCAGACTCCCGACCCGGCCTGAAACGTGTGCCGGCGCGTCGCAGGCGCGCCCTGACTCTATTTGGCGAAGAGCTCCGTCACCGGGACGATGCGGATATTCTCCCGCGAGATCTTCAGCGGATACGTGCTGATCACCTTGTCCTCGGTCAGCACGGCGTCCGGCTTCGGCGAGCTGTAGGTGATCGGGCTCGGCGCGTCCGCCACGAGGGCGTCCGCGAATGCCGCCGCCTTCGGCGTCACCGCGACGATCTGCATGTTTTCGTAGCGCCAGTGCCGCTTCATCGCCGCGTTCACGTCCGCGACCGTGAGCTCGTCCATCATGCGTCGGAACGTTGCGAGATGGCTTTCCTTGAGGCCGTAGAAGGCGTCATCGATCGCGTAGCCGAGCCGCTCGTTCGTGTTCGTGGCGTAGTGCACGACGTACTTCTTCAGGAACTCGCGCCGGGTCTCGAAGTCGGCCGCGCTCATGCCGCCGTCGACGAGCTGCCGGAACTCGCGCAGCGCAGCGCGCAGGGCGAAGTGGCGGGCCTCGTTGGGCACCGGGCGGATCCAAATCTCGAAGATCTGCTGCCGGCGCGCCACGTTTTGGGGCGGCAGGAAGCGCTGCCCGCCGTTCGGGAAGTGCTCGATGTACGAGTAGTCGCCGTAGTTCAGGCCGCGCGTCTCGCGGATCACCTGGTAGAGGTGCGACCCCGAGTTGCGGTGCTCGCCCAGCCACGAGTTGGCGATCGCCAGCGCATACCAGTCCTTGCTGCCGCGGAGCACGTCGATCGGGAACCCGAGGCTCAGCGCGGTCGCGGTGGCGTCTTTCTCGACCAGGGTTACGCGCAGGCCGGAGATTGGTTTCGGCTGCGGGGCCGGCACCACGGCGGGCGCGCCGGCCGGAAGCTTGGCCAGGTCCGCGCGGAGGCGGTCGACCAGCGCCGGCGCGTAGCCGCCACCGAGGCCGATCACCACGTTGTCCCGTGTGTAGTGCTGCGTGTAGAAGGCCTTGATGTCGTCGACGGTGATGCTCTTCAGGGCCGCCACCGTGCCGGCCGGAAGATGCCCGTACGGCGTGCCGGCAAAGATTTCCTGGTAGAGCACCGCCTTGCCGAGTTCCTCATCGCTCGCGAAGCGCAGCGTGGTCTCGAGCAGGTTGAGCGTGCGGCTCTTGATGCGGTCGAGGTCCTCCGGCTTGAACGCCGGGTTGAGCACGGCGTCGACGAACAGCGGGTAGAACTCCTCGAGGTTGTCCTTGTGCGTGCGACCGTGGATCACGGTCATCTCCATCGTCGGCGAGGCGGAGTAGCCAGCCGCGAGCGGGAAGAGGCGGTCAAGGATCTGCTCGTACGAGTTCTGGCGCGTGGCGGCATCGGTCAGCATCGCCGCGGTGAGGGCGGCAAGGCCTTCCTTGCCCGCGGGATCATCCTGCGCGCCGACCTTGAACCAGAGCCGGAATGACACGCTGGGATCGTTCGGCACCGGCAGCAGCACCGCGTCCTTGGTCGTCGTCGCCGCGGCGGGGGCCGCGTGCAGCGGCGCCAGCACCGGCAGGGTGCAGGTCAGCAGGAGCGCCGGCAGGGCGCGGCGGAGAGAGGCAATGAGGGCGTTCATGACTTGGCTCCTTTCAGCACCACCACGGTGCGGCGTTCCGGCGTGAAGTAGGTCTGCGCGGCGCGCTGGATGTCGGCCGGCGTCAGGTTCTCCATCTGGGCGTAAAGCATCTCGATCGACGAAAGATCCCCCGTAAGGGCAAGCAGGCGCGCGAGCCCCCGGGCCACGGCATCAGGCGTGTCGAGGCTCATGAGGAAGCTGTATTTGTTGCGGCGCTTCAGGTCCTCGAGGCGCTTGGTGTCCACCGGCGTGCGCTGGAAGGTCTCCAGGGTGCGGTAGACCTCGTCGCGCACGTAGCCGACGTCCTCGGGCTTTTTCACCATCGCGTAGATCTCGAACAGCGGCTGGTCGCGGTTCATCGGCACGCTCGCGCCGAGCATCTGCACCTTCTGCTCCTGGATCAGGAGCTTCTTGTGCAGCTCGCTGGTCTCGCCGAAGGCCAGTTCCTCGATGAGCAGCGCCGCGACGTACTCGCGGTCGTTGGGCTGGAAGGACTCGCCCTTGTAGGCGATGTCGAGGATCGGCAGCGTCTTGCCGGGATAGGTCACCTCACCGGTCCGCTCGCCGCGCTGCGGCGGCTCCGGCTGCACCCGCGGAGGCACGTATCCCGGTTTCCAGGCGCCATAGTAGCGGCGCACGAGCGCGAGGGTGGGGGTGGGCTCCACGTCGCCCACGATCAGCAGCACGACGTTGTCCGGCCGGTAGAAGCGGTTGAAGAACGAGCGGCTGTACTCGAAGCCCTGGGGCATGGCCTTGATGTCGGCCTCGAAGCCCATGGTCGTGTGCTTGTACGTGTGCACGTCATACGCGAGGTCCTGCATTTTCTCGTTCAGCAGGCTGAACGGGCTGGTGATGTTCTTGCGAAACTCGCCATAGATCGCGCCGGCCTCGGTCTGGAAGGCCTGCTCGGAGTAGGCGAGGTTCTGGAACCGGTCGCTCTCGATCTCCATGACCTGGGCGAGGTCCTCCTTGCCGAACAGTAGGTGGTAGGCCGTGAGGTCGTCGGTCGTGAAGGCGTTCGTGCTCGCGCCCATCCTCGTGATGATGGCCTCGTAGGCGTCCGACGGATACTTCGCCGTGCCGCGGAACATCATGTGCTCGAAGAAGTGGGCGAAGCCGGACTTGCCGGCCTCCACCTCGTCGCGGCTGCCGGTGCGCACGATGGAGTAGTAGGCGACGACACCGGGGCTTTCCATCGGGACCACGATGACCGTGAGCCCGTTGGGCAGCACTTCCTTGGTGTACGCGTAGGGAAACACCGCGGCGGAAGCGGGGCTTCCGCAGACCGCGGTGGCGGCGAGCAGCAGCGCCGGCAGGAATCGCCGCCAGACGCCGCCACGCGGGCGGGGCGCCGGGACGGCAGCAGCAGACAGATGAGACATGGTGTACGGGATCAGGGCGAAAACCGCCCGTTGCAGGGCCCGCCGCGGCCGGGGCCGCGGGCGGAGTGAAATGGGAGCCAACCAATTCCGTCATCCCGCCCCCGTCAAACCCGATGCCGACCGCCGGTCCGCCCGCAGGTTGAGCGGCCAGAACCCACGGCCGGAGCGTGCAGTCTGCACGATGGGGCGCGGCCCGGCTGAGGATATCTGCCCACCCCCGTTGTCAGCGGGGTGCATTGCGGCGCGCCGCGCGGCAGCGTTACGTAACCTGTTTCTGGGTACAAACACGCAAGCGGCCTCCGGTGATTGAAGGAAAGTCGGCCGCGGCCGAAGGGTCCACGTTCGCCACCACCGTCCTCTCCCTCCCACCCATGAAGAAGCCCACCACCATCGCGCGCCAGGTCATCACCGGGTTCGCGCTCCTCCTCCTTGTCGCCAGTGTCCTCGCGCTCGTGGCCCGCCACGGGCTCAACACCGGCAAGGACGGTTTCATCGCCTATCGTGAATTGGCCCGGGATTCGATGCTCCTCGGCCGCGTGCAGGCCAACGTGCTCGAGATGCGCGTCGCAGTGAAGGATTTCCAGGAGCTGCACACCCCCGAAAAGATCCGGGAATATGAATCGCGGCACGCGACCGTGAACGCGCTGCTCGGCGACGCGAAACAGCAGATCTCTGCGCCCGAACGCGTGGCGATCATCGCCAACGTCGAGCGCGGCGTCACCGAACATGCGCAACGTTTCTCCGAACTCGTCGCCGCCATCCAGGGCGGCGCTGATCCCGCCACCGTGACGGCGATCGCCGACCGCATGCGGAAAATTGGCACGCAGATCGGCGCCGCCGCGGAAGAGTGCAAGCTCGCGATCATTGCGGAGCAGAATGCGCTGGGACCCATGATCCAGGAGCGGGTGGTCCGCACCGTCCGGATCGTCGATCTCACCGCCGTGATCGCCCTCGTCGCTGGCATCGCCATCGCCTGGCTGATCACGGCCAAGACCCGCCGCGACCTTACCCGCATCGCCGACTCGATCGCAGAAAGTGCCAGCCAGGTGGCGGCCGCCTCGGGCCAGGTCTCCGCCTCGAGCCAGTCCCTCGCCGAGGGCGCGAGCGAGCAGGCGGCGTCGCTCGAGGAAACCGGGGCGTCACTCGAGGAGGTGGCCGGCATGGCGCGCAGCAACGCCGACGGCGCCCAGAAGGCCAAAAACCTCTCCGGCGAGGCAACGGCGGCCGCCAACCAGGGCGCCACCGACATGGCCGAGATGCGCCTGGCAGTCGCCGAGATCCGGACTTCCTCCCAGGACATCGCCAAAATCATCCGCTCGATCGACGAGATCGCGTTCCAGACCAACATCCTCGCGCTGAACGCCGCGATCGAGGCCGCGCGCGCGGGAGAAGCCGGGATGGGTTTTTCCGTGGTCGCCGACGAGGTGCGCCAGCTCGCCCAGCGCTCCGCCGCCTCCGCGCGGGAAACCGCTGCCAAGATCGAGGTCGCGCTTTCCCGGAGTGAACACGGCGTCGAGATCACCACCAAGGTCGAGGGATCCCTGTCCGGCATCCTCGAAAAGACCCGGCTGATGGACACGCTGGTCAACGAGATCGCCGCCGCCTCCGCCGAGCAGCACCAGGGCATCGCGCAGGTGAACAGCGCCGTCGGCCAGATGGACAAGGTCACCCAGACCAGCGCCAGCAATGCCGAGGAGACCGCCGCCGCCGCGGAGGAGCTCAATGCTCAGGCCGAGGTGATGCGCCAGAACGCGAACGACCTGCTCGCGCTCGTCGGCCGGACTGCCGCCCAGGCCGCCCCCAGCGGCGCCCCGAGGCACTCCGGCGCCGTGCCCCATCATCCGCCGCACGTCAGCCCGCATCCGGTACGGCGCCATTGCGCCCGCAGCGGCCCGCTCACGGTCGTCGCCAGCCGAAACGACGCTTCGGCCGCCGACTCCCTGAGCTTCCGCTGATCCGCGTCACCGCGCCGCCTCGTAGAACTCAGCCTCGATGATGCTGAGCGTGTTCGCGCCCAGCCGGTCGGCCCCCGTCGAGGCGTTCTCCTTGCGGGCCATCTCACTCAGGGCGAACGCCTCCTTGTTCGTGCCGGCCGCCAGCAGTTCGAGCTTGAGCCGTCGGCCAGGCGCGGGCTTGAGGGGCAGCGTCACGTAACCAAGCGTCTTCGGCGTGTCCCCGCGGAAGACCTCGGTGCCGTCCACCGTGATCCGGATCGCGTAGCTGCGCTGGCGCCAGCCGGTGAGCTTCAATGTTGTCTCCGTCAGCCGGACGTCGCGCGCGAACTCGTACTCGATCCACGCCGTCGCCAGGTCGTCGCCGTTGGCCCACGCCGTATTCTCGTTGTCGTCGCAGCTCGCTGCCGCCTTGTCGGCGTTGGCCCCCGCCGTCACCCGCTGCACCGCCACCGGCATGCGGGACGGCACGAAAGACGCCCCCGCCGGGGTCGGCCCGCGGCCGAGGTATCCCGGGAGCCCGGCTGCCGGCAGCGTCCGCGCCAGCCCGCCACTGACCGCCACCGCATGCGATGCGAACTCAACCCCCGCCGGCTTCAGGCCCGCCGCGGAGGCCCGGACCACGATCCGGCCGGCGTGCGGGGTCGAGCGCACGAGCACGCGGTTCACCCCGCACTCCACCGGCAGGGTGCGCGCGAGAATGTAGTTGTCCGGTCCTTGCGCGATGCCGCCGCGCCACTCCACCGGGCCTTCCAGCTCAAAGCTCACCAGGTTCAACGCCGTCGGGCAGCGCCGCCCCTCCGCGTCGACGACCTCGACGTCCACCAGCGCCATGTCCGCGCCGTCGGCGCGCAGGCCGAGCGGACTCGTGATCGCCTGCAACCGCAGCGCCGCCGGTTCGCCGGCGGTCTGCACTTCGGCCGCGCACACGCGCCGGCCCGCGGCATCGAGCCCGACCGCCACGAGTCTCCCCGGCGCCCACGCCACGTTTTCGAAGGTGAACAGGAACCGGTCCCGCGGCTGACCCCGGCCGAGCGACTGCCCGTTCAGGAACAGCTCCACCGCCTCGGCGCTCGACACCACATACACGTTTTTCCGCACCCCGGGTGCGTAATTCCAGTGCCCGAGGATGTGCGCCGCCGGCCGCTCCACGTCGACCCACGCGTCCCACATCACGCGGTGCGCGTAGAATCCGTCCTTCGGCAGCCGCATCGCGTCGACCTCGCCGCTGCGACGGTAGTTCTCCGCGCCGCGGTGGTGCGTGTTGGTGTCGGAAAAGACGATGTTCACGCCGCCCGAGCTCACGCGCGCCCCGGTGCCCGGCCGCTCGCGCCAGTAGTCGTACCAGCGGGTGACGTTCTCGATCGCGTGCGAATCCTGGTTCCGGTTGTACGCGCCGGCGTCCTGCCCGCGATGCTGCGGCCCGTCGCCGTCCTTGTGATACGGCGGCGAGAATTCATCCCAGTACTTCCGCAGGCCTTCGTCCCGCGAGTACTCCATCGCCCAGAACGGCTGCCGCGCGCTCTTATTGATGTAGAGCATCTCGCCGCCGTACTCCGCGACCTGGCTGCCGAGCATGTTGCGCGCGCCGATCGCCCGGCCGCCATGCGGGTCGAACGTGTCCCGCAGCGCCTCCATCTGCGCCATGTGCGCCTCGCTGATCTCATTGTTGCCGCACTCGTAGAACAGGACGCTCGGGTTGTTCCGGTTGTAGATGATCGCATCGCGCATCAGCTCCACGCGCAGCTCCCAGGAGCGGCCGCTCGCGTCCTTCTCCGCATCGCCGGCCGGCATCGCCTGGATCAGGCCCACGCGGTCGCAGGACTCAACGTCCTGCTTCCACGGGGTGATGTGCATCCAGCGCACGAGATTGCCGCCGCTCTCGACCATCAGCCGGTTGCTGAAGTCGCTCAGCCACGGCGGCACCGAGAGCCCCACCGCCGGCCACTCGTTCGAGGTGCGCTGCGCGTACCCGTGCATCTGCAGCACGCGGTCGTTCAGCGTCACCATGCCGTGGCCAAACGCGGTCTTGCGAAAACCGGTGCGCGTCACGACGCGGTCCACGACGTGGCCGTCCACTTCGAGGGTCGTCGTCACGTCGTAGAGATAGCCATAGCCCCAGCTCCAGAAGTTCAGCCCGCCCACGCGTTCGGCCGCCTTCAGCGTCACCGTCTCGCCCGGCGCAATCGTCACCGGCGCCGCCGCGAAGGTCCGCACCACGCGGCCGTCGGTCTCCGCCACCGTCACGCCATACCGCACGCTCTGCGCCGTCGCCCGCTCGTTCCGCACCTGCGACTCGGCCGTGACCGTCGCCGCACGTCCGGTGACGTCGATGTCACCGGCGTACACGTACACCCCGGTCGTCCCCAGGTGCGAGTAGAGCGGCAGCGTTTGGTACAGCCGGTCCGCCACGTGCAGCCGCACGTTCTTCGGGATGCCGCCATAGTTCGCGTTGAAGTTCCGGTCCGACCACTGGAAGCGCTGCTTCGTCGCCTGCTCGCGATAGTCCCACGCGTTGTCCGTCCGCACCGCCACGACGTTCGTCGCCGGCGCCGGGCGCACGAAGCGCGAAACGTCGAAACCCACGGCCATCGCGCCGTTCTCGTGGCGGCCGATCCATTGACCGTTGACGTAGAACTCTCCGCCCTGCCGCACGCCCTCGAACTCGAGGAACACCTTCGCGTCGGCCGCGTCCGCGGGCAGGACGAACGTCTTGCGATACCACGCGACGCCGGTCGGCAGCTCCGCGATGTCCTTCCGGAACGCGTCGTCCTCGTTCCACGCCCGCGGCAGCGTGACCTGCCGCCAGTGGGCATCGTCGAAGTCGGCGGCCGCCGCGCGTTCCGGGTCCCCGACGTGCAGCCGCCAGTCGGGGTTGAAATCGTAAGCCGTGCGTTCGACGGCGTGCGCCGCGAGCGGGGCGCCGGCGAGCCAGAGGCCGAAAGCAGAACGAGCGAGGAGGGAGCGGATCATGGCGAAAGTTCGAGCGGAGCTGGGGCGGGTTGGCCGCGGAATGCGTGGGGAGACGAGTCCCGGCACCGAAAGGTGCGTTTCACCCGCCGCCACCGCAGCCCACCCCCGCCGCCTCATCAACCCCAACCTGCCCCCGCGACATCGGACAGACCGGCACCCGGAGGTAAATTGTTTTTACTTCTCGGGAAATTTTGGCAGATCCGGCCAATCAGTCGGATCAGTCGGATCAGTCGGATCAGTCGGATCAGTCGGATCAGTCGGATCAGTCGGATCACGTAGGCCTCACCCCACAACCTGCCACCCATGCAAGGTCCCCACCACAAGCTGCGCGCAAGCGGAGGTTATCGCACCACGGCGAGCTTCCAGACGGCCACGCTGATTTACGATGCCACCGTCTGGTTCTGCGAAAAGTACCTCGATGGGCGCTCCCGCACCGTCGATCAAATGGTGCAGGCCGCGCGTTCGGGCCGGCAAAACATCGCCGAGGGCAGCCGCGCCTCCGCGACCTCCTCGCAGACGGAGTTGCGCCTGATCAACGTCGCGCGCGCCAGCCTCGAGGAGCTGCTGCTCGATTACGAAGACTACCTTCGCCACCGGCGTGTCCCGCAATGGGCATCCGACAGTCTCGAGGCCACTGCGGTACGCGCCGTGGGGCGTAGCGCGTCTGAGCCATCGAACGGTCAGGGCGCCGTCGCGCTCGCCGACCTGAGCGACAGCCAACGCTACGCGCTTTACGCCCGATGGCTCGATGCCGCCGATCCAGTCGTGCGCGCCAACGCGATCATCTGCCTGATTCACCAGGCGAACTTCCTGCTCGATCGGCAAGTTGCCGCGCTGGAAGCCGCTTTCATTGCCGATGGCGGCTACTCCGAGCACCTCGCGACCGAGCGGCTCAAGCAGCGCGCACGCGCGCCCAATGCCGAGACGGCACCTCGTTGCCCGACGTGTGGCAGCCTCACGGCGCTCCGGACCGCAAAGAGCGGCAAGGCGCCGGGCGGCCAGTTCTGGGGCTGCACGCGCTACCCCGAGTGCAAGGGCACCGTCCCCGCGTGAGGTGTGACCATTCCTCAGATCCGACGGATCAGACTGATCAGTCCGATCCGTCGGATCAGCCGGGTCCGGCAGAAGGCACGCCCGTCGCACATCGTGGAAACAAAAACGCGCAGCCGTTGGGGGCTGCGCGTGTCTTGCGGCGGGCTCAGGGCCGCGCCGTGCCAAAACCAACCGAGCTCACATCTCGAGCTGCGGGCGGTTGGCTTCGGGCCAGTCGACGTGGAAGAACTTGCCGCGGGGCTTGTCCACGCGCTCGTAGGTGTGCGCGCCGAAATAGTCGCGCTGCGCCTGGAGCAGGTTGGCCGGGAGGCGGGCGGCGCGATAGCCGTCGTAGTACGCCAGCGCCGAGCTGAACGTCGGCACCGGCACGCCACACTCGACCGCGAGCGCGACCACCTTGCGCCAGTTCTCCTGCGCCTTCTTCACCGTCTTGTTGAAGTACGGGTCGAGCAGCAGGTTCGCGAGGTCCGGTTTGCGGGTGTACGCCTCGGTGATCTTTTGCAGGAACACCGCGCGGATGATGCAGCCACCGCGCCAGATCTGCGCGATCTCGCCGAAGTTCAGCTTCCAGTTGTACTCCTTCTGCGCCTCGCGCATGAGCTGGAAGCCCTGCGCGTACGAGCAGATCTTCGAGCAGTACAGCGCGTCGTGGATCGCCGCGACCAGCGCCTTCTTCGAGCCTTTGTACTTCTTGCCCGGGCCCTTGAGGATCTTCGACGCCGCGACGCGCTCGTCCTTGATCGCGCTCAGGCAGCGCGCGAACACGGATTCCGCGATCGTCGGGGCCGGCACACCCATGTCGAGCGCGCTCACCGACGTCCACTTGCCCGTGCCCTTCTGGCCGGCCGTGTCGAGGACGACGTCAACGAACGCCTTCTTCGAGGCCGGGTCCTTCTGCTTCAGGATGTCGGCGGTGATCTCGATCAGGAAGCTGCCGAGCATGCCTTCGTTCCACTCGGAGAAGATGGCGCCCATCTCGGAGGCCTTCAGGCCGAGCAGACCCTGCATGAGGGCATACGCCTCACAGATCATCTGCATGTCGCCGTACTCAATTCCGTTGTGGCACATCTTCACGTAGTGCCCGGCGCCATTCTCGCCAATGTACGCCGCGCACGGCACCCCGCCCTGGATCGGCTTGCCCGGCGCGCCGCCCGTCAACTGCTTGCCGGTCTTCGCGTCGACCTTGGCCGCAATCGCATTCCAGACCGGCGCGAGCTCCTTGTACGCCGCCGGATCGCCGCCCGGCATCAGCGCCGGACCGAAACGCGCGCCTTCCTCGCCACCGGACACGCCGGAGCCGATGAAGCGCAGGCCCTTTTCGCGGAGCGCCTTCTCGCGGCGGATCGTGTCCGTCCACAGCGCATTGCCGCCATCAACCACAATGTCGTTCTGGTCCAGCAGCGGCACCAGGCTGTCGATGACCGCGTCCGTGCCCTTGCCGGCTTGGACGAGGATCACGATCTTGCGCGGCTTCGCCAGCGACTTCACGAACTCCTCGAGGGTCTTCGTGCCGACGACTCCGCCGGGGGTATTGGGGTTTTCGGCGACGAACTTGTCGGTCTTCTCGGTGGTGCGGTTGTAGACCGAAATCTGAAAGCCGTGGTCGGCGATGTTGAGCGCGAGGTTCTGACCCATGACCGCTAGGCCAATGAGTCCGATGTCGGATTGAGGTTTTGCCATGGCAGGAAGGGGGAAAGGAAAGGACACGTATCCGAATGCATCGGAAAACCAATCCGAATTTGCCCCGGCTCCCTCCCAAAATCGCCGGGTGTAACGCCCTTGGGCGACCCCGCCCGAAAACCGACCTGCTATTTCATGGAATTCTTCGTGGGGAAGAAGTTCGCCAGCTTTGAAACCACCGGCGTCGCCCAAGCGGGTTCGTTCCGTTCGTAGATCCAGTTGAACCCGACGAAGGTGCAGACCAACAGAACCACCACTGCGAGCAGCACCTTGTTCATCTGCGCGAGCTTCCGAAGGATGCTCACCACGATGATCAGCGCCACCACCGCGATGCCCAGCTTGAGCCAGATGCTCATGGGCGCGCTCAAGGAGCGGGTCGCGGCGGCGAGGAAGAGGGCGGAAAACATGGGTCGGGTAGCATGCGCCTCAAGACCCCCGAGTCCAGAGCACAGGGCAAACTCACACCTTTTTAAATAGCCGTCGGGCCAGTGTCTTGCGCATGAGCGCCGCGGGTGGCGCCATTGATCCAAACCGTTGATCCAGAAGTATAATGCTCCTTTTTCCAGACCGGCAGCCGGGCCTTTGCCTCATCGATGATGTACCGGCAGGCGTCAAAGGCTGCTCCGCGATGCGGCGCCGTCACCCCCACCCAGACCGCGATCTCGCCCAACTGCAGGTGGCCGGTCCGGTGCAGCGCAGCAGCCCCGGTGAGCGCGTACTTCTCCTGCGCTTCGGCCAGGATCCGAGCACCCTCCTTTTCGGCGAGCGTGGCGTACGCCTCGTACTCGAGCGAAAGCACCGGCTGGCCCTCGTTGCGATTGCGTACCCAGCCTTCGAACGTGACGCACGCCCCCGCCTGGTCATCGAGCAGCGTCCGCCTCAGCTCCGCCGGATCGAGCGGGGTGGCCGAAATGCGGAACTCGAAGGCGCGGCGGTTCATGCCGGCGATTGAGCCCACCTCCCGCCCCGGAGCAAGCCGCCGCACCCAGCGGTCGCCACGCGCAGCCTCGTCGGCAACGCGCTCAGCCACCCGCCACCGGCGGGATGAACACCACGCGATCACCGTCGCGCAGCGCCACCGCGTTCGCCACGAACTCGTCGTTCACCGCCGCCCGGATCCGCTCCGCCGGCAGCGTGAAACGATGCCGCGCCGCCAGTTCCGCGTACAACGCGCCCGCCGTCGCCGCCGCCGTCTCGAGCGTTTCCTCCCGGAGCCCACGCTGCTCGCGCAGCAGCGCGAAATACTGGATGTGCACCCGCGCCATGGTCCCGCTCCTCAGCCGGCGCTGAAATCGCTCTTGCCGCCCGTCTTCTCGAGCAGCCGCACCTGCCGGATCTCGATGTTGTGCGACAGCGCCTTCGTCATGTCGTACACCGTCAGCGCCGCCACCGTCGCGCCCGTCAGCGCTTCCATCTCCACGCCCGTCCTCGCCTGCGTCTGCACGCGGCAGTGAATTGCCAGCTCCCCGCGTGTCGCGTCGGGCACGATCTCGATCTGGCAATCGTCCAGCGGCAGCGGGTGGCATAGCGGAATCAGGTCGCTCGTCCGCTTCGCCCCCATCACGCCCGCCAGGATCGCCGTCTGAAACACCGGGCCTTTGCGGCTGTGCAGCTCGCCGTCCTTCAGCAGCGCGGCCACCGCCGCCGGGAGCGCCACGACCGCCACCGCGTGCGCCGTCCGCCGCGTCACCGGCTTGTCACCCACATTCACCATCGCGGGCTGATTACGCTCGTTCACATGCGACAACATCGGGGCGGACTATCGCGCGGTCGGGCGAAGTCACAAGTGGCAACTCAGCAGCTCCACGCCCAGAAGGGCGCGACCGTCCCGGCCGGAAAGGTCGTGCTCCCCGCCGGCAGTTCCACGAAGCCCGTCGTGCCGAGCAGGCCGCTGAAATCGCCCGAGGTGTTCGTAGGGCACGGTTTCGCCCGCAGCTCCGCCTGCGGCCCCGAACTCGTCACCACCGGCAGGAAATACGTCAGATTCGCCGTGAACGTCACCCGTTCGCTCAGGACCGCCTGTGGTCGCGCCGGCTGGTTCCAGCCGCTCGCCCGGGCCAGCGCCGGCAGCACGTACCGGTGCAGGCAGGTGTAGCATGACACCGGGTTGCCCGGCAGCGCGAAGACGAGCGCGTGCCGCACCGTCGTGCCGAACCACATTGGTTTGCCCGGCCGCTGCGCCACGCCATGGAAGTGCCGCGTCACGCCCTGCCGCGCGAGTTCCTGCGGCACAAAGTCGAACTTCCCCTTCGACACGCCGCCCACCAGGACGACCGCATCGTACTCGGCCAGGATGTGCCACAGCAGGTGCTCGATCTCGTGCGGCACATCGCGCAGGTGAAAACGCGACACTTCCGGGTAACCCGCCGCGATCAGCGCCGCGCGCAACGCGTAGTCATTGCTGCGCCGCACCTGGTGCGCGGCCACCGGCATGTCGACTTCCACGAGTTCGTCGCCCGTCGACACCACCGCGATCTTCGGCAGCTGCGTCACCGTCAGCGTCGCGTGCCCGCAGGCCGCCGCCACCGCGATCTCCCGGCCCGTCAGCCGCGTGCCCGCCCGCACCACGATCTCCTCGGCGCGATGATCGCTGCCCCGCCGGTGAATGGCATGCCCTTCTGGATACGGTCCCGCGCCGGTGACCGTCACCGTGTCGCCCGCGCGTTGCACGTCCTCGTACGGCACCACGCAATCCGCGCCTTCCGGCAGCGCCGCGCCCGTCATCACTTCGAGACACGCCGTCGCCGCCGCGCCGAGCTTGAAGGGTCGCATGCCCGCAGCCTGCACTCCTCCCACTTGGAAACGGCGCTCGCCCGCCGCCAGCGCCGCGCTCCGCAGCGCGTAGCCGTCCAGCGTTACGCGGTCGTACGGCGGCTGGTCCCGGTCGGCCTTGAGGTCTACCCGCAGCACGCGTCCATGCGCCTGGGCGAGCGGGCAGTCCTGGCGGTGCATCGCCACCACCCGCTCAGCGATCACATTGTCAGCTTCGGAGGGAGTCAGCATGGGGAAGGTTAGCCCCGGCGCAGATCACGGGCGTCTCGCAACGCGACGTCCGGCTCCAGGGTCCGCCCTACATGCGCGAACCCGCCCCGAGTTTCAACCGCGCTCTAAAAGGGCAGGTAGCACACGGTGTTCGAGACCAGGATCATGATGAACACCGGGCAGGTGACCAGGGGACCGAGGTAGATTCCGCCCGTCATCCGGTAGAAATACCGGTTGAAGTACGGCAGGATGAACATCATCGGCACCACGCCGAACAGCAGGTTGATGTAGAGCCAGCCGTCGGTCCAGTAGACGGTTCCGGTGATCGCGAAGGTGAGGTACTGCACCACCACGATGAGAATCAGGCCGAGCGAGTTCGCCACGCCGCCAACCAGCATGCCGCGCCATTCCGGCACGCCCGGCCCGCAGATCGCCCCGTTCACCCGCACCGAGTTCGCCAGGAAAAACGGGAAGAACGCCGGCGCGTACATGAGGAGCAGCCCCAGCACCGGCGGATCAAAGGTCCGCGCCCCGAGAAACAGGAAGCGGTAGTCAACGTGGAAGAGGTAATAGACGAGGAACAGCAGCAGGAAGGTGCCGGCGAAGAGCGTGGCCCCAAGCAGCGTCGTCCGGCCGAGCGTCCGCCACCCCATCCCAAATGCCGGTCGCATCGGATCCGGCGCCGCGCCCCG